>JBDHVM010000073.1:0-6730 GCA_039809725.1 Peptostreptococcus sp. | reverse complement strand
TGTATTATCAGCAAATGAATTTTTAACAAGAGTGAATCTTATGAAGGCTTACATAGATGACTATGACACTCCTATAAGAGTTGGTAAACACGTAGCAGTTGTAGGTGGTGGAAATGTTGCGATGGATGCAGCTAGAACAGCACTGCGTCTTGGTGCTGAAACTCATATAGTTTACAGAAGAAGTGAAGCGGAACTTCCAGCGAGAGTGGAAGAAGTACATCACGCAAAAGAAGAAGGTATTATTTTTAATCTACTTACAAATCCAAAGGAAATTCATGTAGATGAGGATGGAAATGTATGTGGTATTACTTGTGTAAGGATGGAGCTAGGAGAACCTGATGATTCTGGAAGAAGAAGACCAGTGGAGGTTGAAGGTTCTGAATTTACAATTGATGTAGATATGGTAATAATGTCATTAGGAACTAGGCCAAATCCACTTATTGCGGATACGACACCAGGTTTGGAAGTTAACCGTAAAAAGTGTATAGTTGCCGATGATGACGGACTTACATCACTTGAAGGCATATATGCTGGTGGAGATACTGTTACTGGTGCTGCAACAGTTATTTCAGCAATGGGTGCAGGTAGATCTGCAGCTTCAGCTATTGATAAATATTTAAAAGATAAATATCTAAACATATAATTTCATATTATAAAAATAAAGTCATTTCGGTTTAAACTGAGGTGGCTTTATTTAAGTGTTTACGATTTCAATATTATTGTGATATAATAAACTGTAAGGTATGCTATTTTTGAATTTTTGAGATTATTTGAGTTATAATTAGGGTTATTTTAATATAATTTAATCGTTTATAATAAATAATATACCTTTACAGGAGGTTAATAATGAATAAAAAAATTATTTCAGCATTAGTATTAGCTTGTACCTTGACTTTATCAGGGTGTGGATTTACAGAGTCAGGTGAGTTGATGAGTGGCGCTAGAAAGTTCATAGAAAATGGTGAGTACAACAAAGCTATGGCTAACTTAGGAAAAGTATTAGATGGTGATGAATCAAACTCTGAGGCGAGAGGTATGTATTACCAAGCTTTAAAATTACAAAAAGCCGAGAGAGCTAGAGTAAGACATGATTATGAACAAGAAATCAAAGAGTTACAAGAGCTTTTAAATGATAATGCTGGTTCAGCAAAGATAAAAAGCGAAGCGGAAGATTTATTAGCAAAGGCCCAAGAAGCTTTTAAGAATCAGAAAAAAGCAATGATTACTAGAAAAGAGAATGCAAAGAAAACCGCTGAGGAAAATAAAAATAAATATATGAGTAGTACTCCTTATGGAAGTAATTACCAAAATAATTACAATAACAATTCAGACGATGATGATCAAAAGACTGTCGTTAAAACACCAGTGAGAACACCAATAAAAAATACTACTGTAAAGCCTAATACGACATCTACTGGAAATGGTGCTACAGGATCAACAGGGACTAATACAAATCAAAATAATACTGGAAACACAACGAATAACGATCAATAAATAAAATATAAAGTATAAAAATTGGCTATTTCTTGATGGGAATAGCCATTTTTGACAAGGGGAAAAAATATGAGAATAAATAAATTTATAGCATCAACAGGAGTTGCTTCTAGAAGAAAAGCAGAGGAAATGATCAAAGAAGGTCGCATAAGCGTAAATGGTAAATTGGTGACAGAACTCGGAATACAGATTGATGAGAATATTGATTTAGTTTATCTTGATGGTATAGAAATAAATATAAAAGATGAAAAAAAAATATACATACTCTTAAACAAACCTGAGGGTTATATTACGACAACAAATGACCAATTTGGAAGAAAAAGCGTTGTCGACTTAATAACCAAAGTAAAAGAGAGGATTTATCCTGTTGGAAGACTTGACTATGAAACATCAGGGCTATTGTTAATGACAAATGATGGTGATTTAACATACAGGATAACACACCCCAAATACGAAATAGATAAGGTATATATAGCATCAGTAAAGGGAATACCAACTGAAGAGGAAATAAAAAAATTTGAAGGTGGACTAGAAATAGAACACTATATTACCTCAAGGGCAAGTTTAGACGTAATAAAAATTGATAGGGAAAAAAATTATGCAGTCTGCAAAGTAACAATACATGAGGGCCATAATAGACAGGTTAGAAAAATGTTTGAAAAGATAGATCACCCTGTTATGAATTTGAAAAGAGTTCAACTAGGAAATCTCAATTTAGGGGATTTGAAACCTGGTCAATATAGGTATTTAACAGATAAGGAAGTAAATTATTTAAAGACAGAAGTAGGAAGTAAATAAAAATGAAAAATGACAATAGCGTAGATATAATTGCAAATAGAACAGAAAAATTCAATAATGTTAACATGATAATGAAAATTATAGCAAAAACTCGTGTTACATTAGGATCCAAGGTTGTAGACGCCACACTCGGAAATGGTAATGATATATTATTTTTGATGAAGCTTGTTGGTGAAGAAGGATATGGATATGGATTTGACATACAAAAAGATGCAATTGAAGTCTCTGTAAATAAATTGATAGAGGCAAATATGAATACCAATGTTGTATTAATATGTGATGGCCATGAAAATATGGATTTACATATCAAAGAAAAAGTTGACTTTGTGGTGTTTAATCTTGGTTATTATCCAAAAGGTGACCATAGTATAATTACAAAACCTAAAACGACAATAGCAGCTATAAATAAGTCGATGCAACTCCTGTCTAGCCATGGTATTATTTGTGTTTCTTCATATATCAATCATGATGGGGGCTATAATGAATATATAAAGATAAGCGAATTTTTAAAAACTATAGATCAAAGAGAGTTTAATGTAGTAGAATCGAAATTTATAAATCAGAAAAATGGACCAGCAGTGTTGTTTACAATAGAAAAAAGAGTGTAATTTGCATAATTTTCAATTCTTCTAACAATTGAAAATATATGTGATATCTTGTATAATATACAAAGAAAGTTACTAAACTTAGTACGAGGTGCGATGATGAATAAAGTAAATGAATTAGATCAACAAAATGGATTGATGGCAACAATGAAGAAAAAATATAAATCGATGAGTAAGGGACAAAAACTTTTGGCGAGTTATACGATGGAAAACTATCCAAAAGTTGCTTTTATGACTGCTTCTAAATTAGGAGAAACTGTAGGAGTAAGTGAGTCTACAGTTGTTAGATTTGCAAATGCACTTGGTTTTTCAGGTTATCCAAAGTTCCAAGATGCTTTGCAAGAACTTATTAAAACAAAACTTACAACAGTTCAAAGAGTGGAAATGGCAAATATTGACTATTCTTCAGATAGCTTGATTTTGGAGAATGTCTTAAAAACTGACATAGAAAACATAAAAGAAACAATAGATACTCTTGATGATAAGTCATATGAAGATGCAGTAAATACCATTATCTCTGCAAAAAAACTTTATATAATGGGGCTAAGAAGCTCGATTTATGTTGCAAAATACCTAGGTTATTATCTGAATTATATACTAGATAATGTTGTGATAATCAGAATGGATATGGGTGAACCCTTTGAACAAATGATAAAACTTGGAGAAGATGATGTATTAATTTCTATAAGTTTTCCGAGATACTCAAAAAAAACACATCAGGTAGTTACTTTTGCGAAAGACAGAGGAGCAAAAGTTATAGCTATAACTGATAGTATCAACGCACCGATTGCAAAACTTTCCGATGTAGTAGTGACGGTAAAAAATAACATGGTTTCGTTTATTGACTCACTTGTACCAGCTTTTAGCGTTTCTAACGCTTTAGTAATAGGGGTTGCTATGAGAGAGAAAGAAGATATAAAGTCATATTTAAACGAGTTAGAAAATATTTGGGAAAAATTCGAAATATATGAATAAAACAGTGAACCTGATATGTACTCATATTAGGTTTTTGCTATTAATATAAATATTTAAGAAAAAATAGGAGGTAAGATGAACACATTTTATTTAGTTAGACATGGACAGACAGTTTGGAATACCCTAGGAAAGACTCAGGGGCATGGCGATTCACCACTTACAAATTTAGGAGTTTCACAGGCGGAAAATTTGGGTGAGGCCTTAAAAGACTTCCCCATTGATATAGTATATTCAAGTGATTTAGGTAGAGCGGTACAAACTGCAGAAATCATATCTGAAAAACTTGGAAAAAAATCAGTGCCAACACCCCTACTTAGAGAGATGGGATTTGGTATTTGGGAGGGTATGCAGCTAAAAAAAATTGAAGAAACATACCCTGAAAAATTCAATTTGTGGAGACATAGTCCTGATAAATTAGAAATTGAGGGTGGAGAAACCCTAAACCATATATTAGATAGACAAAAACAGTTGATAGAAGAGTTAAATAATAAATATGAGAATAAGCACATACTTTTAGTTTCACACTCTGTTACTGTAAGAGTTATGCTGCTTCATTTTTTGGATTCATCTGTAAAAAACCTTTATAGAATAAAAATTGATAACACAGCTTTAAATATTGTAGAATACAGAAATTACGGTCCAGTAGTCATTAAAATAAATGATACAACTCACTTAAATAATGGCGAATTAATTGATGAAAAACAAGCAAAAAGTGCTTTGGAGTAAATATGGGCGATATATATGACATAATTGTAATAGGTGGAGGAGCAGCTGGAATAATGTCTGCTTACTCAGCAAAAAAGGTAGAAAAAAAATTAAATATTGCTATTTTAGAAGCAAGTTCCTCTATTTGTAATAAACTTAGAATGACAGGTGGTGGAAGATGTAATCTAACAAACAATAAAGATATTTCAGAGTTTTTTAGTTATGTTGTAAACAATGAAAAATTCCTGTATTCATCTTTTAATAACTTTACAAACAGAGATCTTATAAAAATGGTAAATGACCTTGGTTTAAATACAATTGTAGAGAATGGCAACGATGATAAAGTATACTTAAAAAACGGAAATTCACAAGAATTAATAAATGCTTTTGAAGATATAATCTGGAATGAATATATAGATCTATATTTAGATAAAAAAGTAAAGAAAATAAAGACTGAGGAAGATTGTATCTCAGTATACACTAAAGAGAAAATTTTACAGACAAAATCTTTGATAATAGCAACGGGTGGAGCAAGTTTTCCCCAGACAGGATCCGATGGGAGTATGTATAGAGTATTAGAAAAAATGGGGTATACTTTAAAAGAGATAAAACCTGCTTTAGTACCAATAATTGCCAGTGAATCGTGGATATCTGATGTAGTAGGAATATCTTTAGAGAATGTTGTGATTACAGTTGTTGCTGATGAAAAAAATGATAAAGAATCAAAGAATAAAGAATCAAAAGCTTTGGCACGATGGTTAAAGAAGTTAAACAAAAAGCGTATAGAGGGTGGAATGCTATTTACTCATGATGGAATAGGAGGGCCTGCAGCTTTGAAAGTATCTTCTTTTATAAACAGATATATTGACGATGTTTACTTAGAAGTTGATTATATACCACAAATATCGAAAGAAGAACTTCAAAAAATAGTTAAAAATGATCCGAAGAAAAGTGTTTTTCAAAATATAAAGTCAATCTTGCCACAAAATCTATTAAAAACGATTGTATATAACTTAGATAACACCATTGAAAATTATAGCCTTATTTCAAATGATTCTGGTAATTTATCTGATGCAAATTTTGAAAAATTGTATGAAGCTATAAAGAAATCAAAAATAACTCCAGTGGCATTAAAAGAAATAGAAAAAGCAACAATTACTTCAGGTGGCATTGAAGTAAAGAATATTAATCCGAGTACCTTAGAGTCAAAATTGCATAAAAATATTTATTTCGCTGGAGAGGTAATTGATGTTGATGCACTTACAGGTGGATATAACTTACAAATTGCGTTTTCTACAGGGTATTTGGCTGGAGAGTCTGCTGCAAATAATATCTGCCTAAGTGAAAATAAAGGTTTGTAATATATAATACATTGATATATTTGATAGAATAATCAAATTATTTTGTTGGAAGGAGTAGCAGTTTTCTGCTTTAGAAAAATGAAAAATTTTATTATAGCGATTGACGGTCCAGCAGGGTCTGGAAAAAGTACAGTTTCAAAAGAAATTGCTAAGATACTTAAAATAGATTATTTAGATACAGGTGCTATGTATAGGGCAATTACTTTAAAGTGCCTAGAAAATAATGTTGATATAACAGATGAAGATAAGGTTATAGAAGCGTGTAGATTGAGTAAGGTGGACTTCGTCAACAACTCAATTTACCTTGACGATAGATGCGTTGATGAAGAAATAAGAGAGAATATTATATCTTCAAATGTTTCAAACATAGCAAAAATACAAGGTGTTAGAGAAATACTTGTAAAAAGACAAAGAGAAATAGGTCTAGACAAAAGCGTGGTACTTGATGGAAGGGATATCGGTACATGTGTATTTCCAAATGCAAAGTATAAATTCTATATCAATGCTTCACCCGAGGTGAGAGGCAAGAGAAGATTTGATGAACTTTTTTTAAAAGGTGCAGAAGTATCACTAGAAGAAATAATAGAAGATGTTAAAAGAAGAGATTATATTGATATGACTAGAGAAGCATCGCCTCTAAAAAAGGCTGAAGATGCTATCGAGATTGATTCATCAAATATGAGTGTTACTGAAGTGGCAAACTTTATTGTTTCACATATAACTCGGCGAAGATGTCCCCCTCCTCTAAACAAAGTGTAGGTGGCGGGTACATTTTGGATCTTCAGGCGGTGA
>JBDHVM010000072.1:0-6798 GCA_039809725.1 Peptostreptococcus sp. | reverse complement strand
ATATTGCATATGGTCCAACTTCTTTGCACCACTCAGCCATAGCTACAACTGTTCCGCCTAGCTTCTGGATATTCTTAACTGCATAAGCACCAACGTTACCGAATCCCTGAACAGCTAATTTAGCCTTAGTCATATCTATACCTAATTTTTTAGCAGCTTCTCTAGCTGTAACAGCAACACCAAATCCTGTTGCTTCGTTTCTTCCTAATGATCCACCGAATTCTACTGGCTTACCAGTTAAAACACCTATAGCAGAAACACCAGTTAATTTATTATATTCATCAACCATCCATGACATTATCTTACCGTTTGTATTTACGTCTGGAGCTGGAACGTCAACTTTTTCCCCGATTAACTTATAGATACCATCGATGTATCCTCTTGATAATCTTTCTAATTCACCTTCAGATAATTCAGATGGGTCAACGATGATTCCACCTTTACCACCACCATAAGGAATTCCTGTAGTTGAGCACTTGAAAGTCATCCATATAGAAAGTGCTTTTACTTCTTCAAGAGATACGTTTGGATGGAATCTGATACCACCCTTAGTTGGTCCTACTGCATCATTATGCTGAGATCTGAATCCTTTGAAAACCTTTATTGAACCGTCATCCATTTTAACTGGGATGTTAACTTCGATAACTCTTCTAGGTTCTTTCAACAATTCGTAAACCTGAGGTTCCATTCCTAATTTATCACAAGCATTCTTTACCTGTGCTTGCGCCATTTCAAATACATTTGCCATTTGTAAGCCTCCTTAAATATTAAGATACATTTGATTTTTTTTTGGCAAGGAAAATGTTTTTTCTCACAAAAAAACCAAGTCAACTTGTTCCATAGAAACATTTTCCTAACTCTAATAAAATTATATCACACAAATAAATATTAGTGTACCATAATTTATTTTTTAACTATCGCTTTGTTTCAAAACAAAAAAAAATATTCTTGTATGCAATATACTCTTTAATATTATATCCTACATTCACAGTTTTATTTATTATTATTTCTATAAATAAGCAAATCATTTCAAATTTATTCAATAAAGTTAAGGTCTTATTTTTTCAACAAAAATATAATTACCCTGTCAATTATACAATTTTTTATTTATACCGTTTCTTCGTTATATTAATATCAATAATGGAGTCATTCTCGTGATTTTACTTACTAATATATATGTTATTATATTTCTCAAATCTGCAAACGAAAAACATTTATTTCCACAATCCATTTTGATATAAAATATGTATGAAAAGAAAAATACAAAATAAAAAACCCGATATAATTAATATATCGGGAAACTTACGTTTTATTTTCTTTTCTCAGTATTATTCTGGCTGAGGAGCATCTACTGGACAAACACCAGCACAAGAACCACAGTCTATACAAGATGGTCCATCTACTACATAGATTCCATCTCCTTCAGATATGCATGATACTGGACATTCTGGAGCACAAGCACCACAACTTATACATGAATCTTTAATTACATATGCCATTTTCTGTACCTCCTATTAAATATATTTTATCGTAACTTTATTATATCAGAGGAGAGTACTTTTTGCAATTGAATTTTATATTTTTTTTAATGTTTTTTGCAAGACTTCAAAAGCCTTGCATTTCAACACGTTCAAGATATGTGTTTTTCGTTTAGTTAATTTTATATTTCTAATTGAGAAACAATATCTATCCAATTCTAATTTTTTATTGGTAACAAATGTGTCGGCTTAGCTAACTTTAATAACACAAGCTTCATCTTTCTTTGTTCTCAAAATATCGAATTTTTGTTTTCAAAGTTTATGAGATTATTCTCCATCTCTTTCTTTCATTAAATAAGATAATGTGAATAGACTTTCAGTTAGATTTACATTTTCTACAATAACATTGTTAGGTACTTCAAGATCAACTGGAGCAAAGTTCCAAATGCCTGTAACTCCAGCAGCAATCAACTTATCTGCCACTTCTTGTGCCCCGTTTCTAGGTATACAAAGTATAGCTATATCGATGTTATTTTCACTGACAAAATCTTCTATACTATCAGAGTCCATTATTTCATAATCTCTAATCTTTAGTCCAATCATCTTTGGATTTGCATCAAATACCGCAGAAATTTCAAATCCCGCATTCCTAAAACCAGCGTAATTTGTAAGTGCCTGACCAAGATTTCCTGCACCAACAAGAACGGCATTGTAAATTTGATTAAGACCTAGTATTTTACCAATTTCCCTATGTAGCGCTTCTACATTATATCCGTACCCCTGTTGACCAAAACCACCAAAATTATTAAGATCCTGTCTAATTTGCGATGCTGTGAATCCGATAATCTCACTTAATTCTTTTGAAGATATTCTTTGAATATCCTTTGATAATAAATCTGCTAAATATCTGTAATACTTTGGTAATCTTCTAATTACCGCCATTGAAATATTCTTGTTTGCCATTCTAGTCCCCCCAAAAAATTTATTTATTTTAATTATTCTAAATTCGTATACTTTAAATAATAATACAAGTTTATAATTATAAACTTTTCCGTCATTTATTCAATTATACATTATTTTCGATAAATATAAAACACTTTATTCCACTATTTTTTCCCATTGTTCGTATAATTTTTCAAGTTTCTTTTCCAATTCACTTTTTTCTAGATTAACTTCTTTCATTTTCTCTGGAGAAGTGTATACCTCTTCCTTACAGAGAATTAACTCCAGTCCACTAATTTGTTTTTCTGTAAGATTTATTTCACTTTCAAGGTCGCTTATTTTTTTCCTAAGACTACTTTCCTGCCTTCTTATCTCTTTTTCTTTTTTTCTCTCATCTTTTACCTGTGTTTTTGTCTTTTCCTCAGGCTTTATTTCAGCCAACTGACTTAACTCGAGCAGTTGTTTCTTCTTTTCTTGATAGTAGTCGTAGTTTCCTAAATATTCAACTATTCCATCTTTTTCTAATACCAATATTTTATCAACTACTGTGTTAAGAAAGTATCTATCATGTGAAATCGTGAATACAGTTCCCTCATATTCAATCAACGCTTCTTCTAAAACTTCTTTTGAGTCGATATCCAAATGGTTTGTCGGTTCATCTAATAAAAGAAGGTTTGACTTTGAAAGTATTAGCTTAAGAATTGCAACCCTAGCCCTTTCACCTCCACTTAAAGTACCAATTTGCTTAAAAACCGACTCATCTTCAAATAGAAAAGCTGCCAAAAGGCTTCTAACTTCTGTTTGTGTAAATTGCGTATTTGAATCCCATATCTCATCTATTACTGTCTTTTTTAAATCTAAGGACTTTTGTTCTTGGTGAAAGTAAGAAATATCTACATTTTTGCCGATATTTATTTCCCCAGATTCTTTTTCTTCTTCACCTATAAGAATTTTAAATAGAGTTGATTTTCCAATCCCATTAGGTCCTATTAGCGCTACTTTTTCTCCTCTGTATATATCAAAGTTCACATTCTCAAAAAGAACTCTGTCTCCAAAGCTTTTTTTAATCCCCTCGCCTCTCAATACATCATTTCCACTTTGAAAAGTCTGTTTAAACTTGAACTTTGCTTTTTTTCTAAATTCTTGTGGTCTATCTAAAACCTCAACTTTTTCAAGCATCTTTTCTTTACTTCTAGCTCTTTTTATATGCTTTTCTCTTCCATATGACTTCAGTCTTTCAATGGACTCCTCTTGCTTTTTTATGTCCTTTTGCTGATTCGTGTAATTTCTTAGGTCGATTTCTCTCTGAAGACGTGCTTGCTTTAGATAATTAGTGTAATTTCCATTGTATGTCGTAAGCCTCTTATTTGACATTTCAAATATTCTATTTACTGATTGATCTAAAAAATATCTGTCATGAGATATTATCATAACAGTTCCAGTGTACGCCCTCAAAAAACTTTCCAACCACTCCACAGAATCAGAATCGAGATGATTTGTAGGTTCATCTAGTAATAGTAGAGAAGGTCTGCTCAGTAGCAGTTTCCCCAACAATACCCTGGTCTTTTCACCACCGGATAGCACTTTTATTTCTTTATAAATATCTTCATCTTGAAAACCTAATCCACGCAAGGTTCCTATTATCTCACTCTTATAGCTATATCCATTATTCTTTTCAAATTCCTCATATTTTTTTCCATATGAATCCATCAACTCATGTAATTCCTCGGAATCCCCATTATCTTTTGATAGGAGTGCTATTTTATTTTCTAGTATTCTAAGTTCGTTTTCAGCATCTATTAAATCACTAAAAACTTCCAAAACTTCGTCGTATATTGTTTTTTCAGAATAAAAGTTTGTATTCTGCTCTAAATATCCTATTTTACAGCCTTTTGATGTGAATATATCACCACTGTCATATCCATAAATTCCGGTAATAACTTTGAATAGCGTCGTCTTTCCAGTACCGTTAACACCAACTATCCCTACTTTATCCCCTTCATTAATGGAAAATGAAATGTCTTCTAGTATGGTTTCTACTCCAAAACTTTTATATAATTTATTGCAAGACAACATTATCATCGTATCACCCCCTTACCAAATGAACATTTATATCTCATTTACTGAGTATAAAAATATTTCATTCTAATTTATTATTTATTAATTTTGATCAATTTTTAAATTAGGAACAGCATTCAAATCCATTCCATCTCGTCTTCCATTTATATACCTATAGTATCCTGCACATCCAATCATTGCTGCATTATCAGTACAAAGCACTAACGGTGGATACTTCAAATCCAGTCCCTTTTCATCGCATAGTTTTTGCATTTTTTCCCTCAATGCAGAATTGGCTGCAACTCCACCTGATAATGCAATTGTCCTATATCCTTTGTCCTCACATGCCTTTAAGGCTTTTACAGACAATACATCTACCACGGCCTCTTGAAATGAAGCACATACATCTTCTACTATGATTTCAGAACCCTTCATTTTCATCGAATTTAGGTAATTTAGTACGGATGATTTAAGTCCACTGAAACTAAAATCGTATCCTTCTTCATTTATTATGGCTCTAGGAAACTTAATTGCATTTACATTTCCTTTTTTTGCAAGCATATCTACAATTGGGCCACCTGGATAACCCAGATTCATAGCCCTTGCTATTTTATCAAAAGCCTCTCCTGAAGCATCATCTTTTGTTTTTCCAAGTATTTCATATTTTCCGTAGTCCTTTACTTCCACCAAATGAGTATGTCCACCCGATACAATTAATGTAATGAAAGGTGGTTTTAGATCTTTATGTTCAATATAATTTGCACATAGATGCCCCTCTATATGGTTTACACCAACAAGCGGAATGCCGAGTGTTAGAGAAAGTGTTTTTGCATATGAAAGCCCGACAAGAAGCGCACCTACAAGACCTGGCCCGTATGTAACAGCAATATGTGTAATATCATTAAAATCAACACCTGCACAATCGAGTGCATCTTGAACTACCATATCTATGTTTTCAATGTGTTTTCTTGAAGCAACCTCTGGAACAACCCCTCCGAATTTTTTGTGCGTTTCAATTTGAGTGGAAATAATATTTGATAAAACCTCCCTACCATTTTTTAAAATAGCACAGGCAGTTTCATCGCAACTACTCTCGATAGCCAAGGTAATGATATCGCCTTCAATTATATGATCAATATTTTCAGTATTTTTTTCATCATTATACTTACTTTCTATTTTGTTTTCCACTAAATCATCTCCTTTAATTGTTTCCACATTATTATTGCATCCTCTTTGTTGTCCGCATAATATTCTTTCCTTATCCCACCTGGCAAAAAACCAAACTTTTTATAAAGGTTTTGAGCTACAGAGTTACCACTTCTAACTTCAAGTGTTATAGCCGAAATACTCTCATCTTTGCAATTATCTACCAACGTTGAAACAAGGCCCTCTCCTATACCTAATCCTCTAAAATCCTTATGAACTGCTACATTCGTAATATGAGCCTCGTCAATTATATACCATGCCCCTATATATCCAACTATGCTTTTATCCTCATTCTCAGCGACAAAGTATTTTGATAATTTATTTTTTTGTTCTGACTTTAGAGAACTTAAAGTCCATGGGTGATCAAACGCAGACACTTCGACTTTGTATACGCCATCTATATCATCTGCTCTCATTTTTCTATATACAATCATAAAATTCCTATCTTTTCCTTTTAATATTCCTATTCACTATGTAAGTCAAGCTACTGTTAAGAGCTTTTTTCTTCAGTTACTCCCTGTTAAATTTACACAATATTATTTCTTTTTGCGTTGTAACTCTTCATACTGCATTTCCGCCTGTGACTTTCTAATATACATAGGCAAAATGTCATAGCAGTTATACACGTCTTTATTTTCCTTTATTTTTTCAACAGCTAAAGAACACACAGACGATGCTTTTGATACATTGGATACAGACCTGAATAGAGTTATATATTCATTTGCTAGAATATCCTCATATTTGCTAACTGCTTCGCCCAACACTATCACATCCTCTTTTTTTTCATCAATATCTTCTATCAATTTTTCAATTTCTACTACCTTAATTTGTTCTTCTTCTATTAACTTTCCACCTTTTATTGTGTACTTTGCAGTATAGACTTGGTTTCTCTGTGCGTCTAATATTGGTATAATTTTTTTACTCGTTTCAAAAATGTTATATGCCAAACTTTCCAAAGAATTTACTGCTACAATTGGTATTTTTTCCACGTGTGAAATAGCCTTCACAGTCGACATCGCTATTCGCAAACCTGTAAATGATCCAGGTCCGACACAAACAGCTAACATATCAATATCTTTCAAATTTATATCACCTATTTTAAGAAGACTCTCTA
>JBDHVM010000071.1:0-6869 GCA_039809725.1 Peptostreptococcus sp. | reverse complement strand
TTCTATATAATTTAATACCTTCTTAATTTGCCCAGCGTCTATCTGAGTTCCTATCTGAGTACTTGGATCCCATGGTAGACCTACTTTTACATTATTGAATTTTTCAACAGCACGTTTGATAAATTCATCATATATATCTTCTTGAACAAATACTCTAGATCCTGCACAACAAACCTGACCTTGGTTGAATAATATTCCTAATAACAATCCATCCATTGCAAGATCCAAGTCGCAGTCGTTAAAGAATATATTTGCACTCTTTCCACCTAATTCTAATGTCGCAGGTATCAACTTATCAGCAGCTGCTCTTGCAACATTGTAACCAACTTCACTTGATCCTGTAAATGCGAGCTTTCTAAAACCTTCATGTTGAAGAATAAACTCTCCAGACTTTGAACCCTTACCAGTAATCACATTTACAACACCCTTTGGAAGAATATCTTTTGTAAGTCTAGCAAGTTCAAGAAGTGAAAGTGAAGTAGCACTAGAAGGTTTGATAACAACACAATCTCCTGCTGCAAGTGCTGGAGCAAGCTTCCAAGCTGCCATTAAGAATGGGAAGTTCCAAGGAACAATTTGTCCAACAACACCAATCGGCTCTCTTAATACAAGTGAAAGCATATCTTCACTCATATCATTTAAAGTACCTTCTTCAGCTTCAATAACTCCTGCAAAATATCTAAAATGCTTTATCGCTTCAGGAATATCTAATCCACTAGTTTCTCTAATTGGTTTACCATTATCTAGTGTTTCTAGTAATGCAAAATGCTCTGCATTTTCTTCTATAACGTCCGCTATCTTATTTAAAATAATTGCTCTTTCAGACTTTGTAGTCTTCTTCCAAGATTCAAAAGCATCCCATGCAGCATTAACTGCCTTGTCAACATCTTCCTTTGTTGCTTCAGCACAATAAGCAAGATGAGATCCATCTGCAGGGCTTTTTGCTTCGTAAGTCGCACCATCCGATGCCTTTACAAACTCTCCATTTATAAATAATCCATATTCTTTTTCTAATTTGATTTCAGGTCTTTTCATTAAAAAACACTTCCTTTTCATTAATATTGAGAAACAGTATCACGATGTCTCTTGTATAGAAATACCCTTAAATTTTTTCTTTATTCAAAAAATACTTTATTTATTTATTATCAATATGAACCGTAATTAGTTCCTAAAAAAACAATGCCTACAATAATTTGTAGGCATTGTTTACTCTACTAATATGTAATTTTGTCGTTAATTTCAAATCACTTTTATATTTTTTTATCCTCTACTTTCACTCCAACTATAAGTAGCCTCTCATCTCCAGGTAGATATTAATCGACCTTAATCCAAGTTCCTTTAAGAAACTCTCTACTTGTTGAAGTTTATCTTAATAGGTATTGTATCTACTGTTTCAGTAATATCGTATACTATAGTCATTAACCCTTCTACAACTTTTGGTTTTTCAATCCCTAATCCATTTAGCTTATCTCTATCAATTAGTAAACTCTCTGACATTTTCTTTTTTGCATCCAAATCTACAAATAGAGTTGCCAACTCTTCTTTACCATCAACTTTATCATCATTCAAATATACATCGTAGTTTTTGTCCATACTGTTTTCAAATTTAAACTTAAGTTCGTAATTATATTTATCTTCTATCATACCATCATAGACTATTTTTATTCCCTTTTTATCATAGACTACTACATTTTTGTCAGAAGTTGAAAACTCCTTTATTCCGCTTGATTTTTCCACACTTGATTTTTCTTCTGTTTTCTGCCCTTCTTGAGACGTTGTTTTTTTTGTTTCATTCGCACATCCAACAATACTAAAAGAAACTAATAATACAATCGAAAAATATAATAACCTTTTAAAAATATCCTTAATACTTTTCATAACGCAACCTCCTTATAAAAAAATAATTTGACAACTCCTTATATTAATTATATTATATAATACTTTAGAAATAAAATCTATCATATTTTCATTTTTCTGAAATTTTATTATATGCGATATATTTTTTCTTAATTATATATCAACTTATATGCCTTTTTATTTGATAATATCTTTCTATATGCAATTCATTTTATTATTAAAATTATATTTTTTTCACTTATGATTTCATTTTTTTTTAAATACCAATTTTCACTAACTTCTTTTAAATATTATACGTTTTAATAAAGAAACTTCAATTATTCAATTGTACTTTATTGTTTTCTATATTTAATTAATAATTTAATATTTTTATTTTTTGTGTATTTTTCTAAATCCCTTGCAATAACAGCAATTATGTAATATGATTTATGTAATAAGAACATCAAAAATCAATTATTTAGTTTTAAGTGTTACTATATTTAAGGAGGTTATGTTATGAAAAATACATTTACCAAGTCTTTATTGATAGCCCTATCTGTTTTCTTTTTCATGGGCAACTGTTCATTTGCAAGTGTTAATGTAGAACGTATTTCTGGCTCTGATAGATATCAAACTGCCTTAAAAGTAAATCAAAAATTTTTAAATAAGGCCGATGGAAATCTTGCCGTATTCACAAGTGGTACTGATTTTAACACGGCGCTTTATGGGAGTTATCTAGCATCTTCTTTGAAAGTTCCATATTATGTCGTTTCGAAAAATGGCATTTCTAAAGATATCCTCTCTGAGATTGATAGACTGAAAATAAAAAGAGCTTATGTTGTTGCAGGGTACGAATTGCTAAATAAAAAGATCGATGATGCTTTGACTGCTAAGGGAGTGCGTGTTGAACGATTATTTGATAGCAAACATATTGATGGTTCAGGTGATAATTTATATAATCACATTGACTATATATTACTTAATACTTTCTTAGATCCTCAAAATTATCGTGGTGGTCTTGAATATGCTATTGTGATTAATGATGAAAAATTCCCAGATTTACTTTCTTCTATTCCGTATGTTAGTTCTTTGGCAAGAAAATACAATATGGGTCTATTCCCATACTATATTTTCCCAACATTTGAAGGTCAGCTATATGGAGCTATTATAGGAGGATATGATACAGTACCAAGTTATTTTGATGCCAATACAAAGGGCGAAGATGGCAAAATAATTGAGGTTCGAGTTTCTGGAAAGGATCGTTATGAAACTGCTGTTAAAATCGCAGAAGCTTATAAAGAGGATATTGGAATAGATATTAAAACTGTGATCCTAGTGAATGGTGCAGATTTTCCAGATGCATTATCTTCAGGAATAGCTGCTGTTTTCACAAATGCAACAGTTTTATTGACTAACCCTAACAAACTTAATTCATACACAAAAGAATATCTACTTAAAAATAATATAACAAAAGTGGTAATAGTTGGTGGTGAAAATTCTGTTTCTGCAAGCGTTGAAAATGAACTTAAATCTCTAAAATAATATATACAAAAAAAGATGCCATTTTGGCATCTTTTTTTATTAACAGTTATTATTTTTATTAACAGTTATTATTTTTATTAACAGTTATTATTTTTATTAACAGTTATTGTTTTTATCAAGCAGTTTTTTTATCTGGTATTTAATGTTTTTATCGAGTATTGATTATTTTTATTTAATATTTTTATTATATTATACAGTATTTTCAAGCTTTACATTTATTTTACTATCTTTACTCTAAGTGAAATATCTTCACCATCTTTTTGGCTTACTTCACCTAACTTTTCACCAAACGGCATCTGAGCGATAAGTTCATAACTATCTGGAAGATCAAATATCTCTCGCATTTTTTTATCAATTACAGGATTGTAATGTTGAAGATTTGCACCTAGTCCCATATTACTAAGTTCCGTCCAAACATTTATCTGTAACATTGCACTTGACTGCATCGCCCATTTCGGAAAATTATCCGCATACAGCGGAAACTTATCCTGTAGACCCTTTACTATTTCGTTATCATAAAAGTATAAAATAGTACCAGCTGCATTTTTAAATCCATCTATTTTCTCTCTTGGCACCATACCTTCGAATACATCATAAATACTATCCCAGAGTTCATTTTGTTTTTCTCCCAATGCAACGACTACCCTAGAGCTCTTCATATTGAATGCATCTGGTGTTAATTCAGTTAATTTTTCAATAGTATTTATTATACTGTCCTCTCCAACAACTAGATTTTTACCTAAATTGTAGTGTGTTCTTCTCTTTTCTAATAATTTTATTAGTTCCATAACGCTCTCCTTTTTATCAATATTTTTATTATCAATATTTTTATTATTAATTACTTTTAGTTTACATCTTACTACGATTACAATTTATTACGATTACAATTTACTACGATTACATCAAATTTATTCTTGATTACTAAAATCAATTTTTAATTCATTTGATTTTATTTATCAATATATATATTTATTTATCTTTTTTATTCTTACCCTAATTCTTCTCTCTTAATACTCAACTCCTTCCCTTAAAAATGTTCCTCTATCTAGTTCTGCAAATGCATTTCTCAGCTCATCTTTTGTATTCATTACAATTGGTCCTCCCCAACTAATCGGTTCGTCGATTTTTCTTCCAGCAATATAGAGAACTTGTGCGTTTTTATCTTTATTTTTTATAACAATTTCTTCACCTTTAGACATTCTAACAGCTGTTTTCTCTTTTACCAATTCACCCTCTATCTCAATGTCACCTACTAAAGTGAATAATATCACCTCTTTGTCTTGATCTGATTTTACCTTAAATTCCGAATTTTTGTTTATATGAATATCATAATAGTCTAGTGATACATATTTTCCCTCAAATCCAACTTCATCGTTATATTTACCTGCCAATAATCTAAGTTTACCATTTTCAAATTCAAATTCTTTTATCTGATGGTTCTTTATGCTGTGGTATTCTGGTGATACCATTTTATCTTTTTTCGGTAGGTTTAGCCAAAGCTGAACTCCCAACATTCTATCAGTTGCAGGCAATTTTTCTTCATGAAGTATACCAGATCCAGCAGTCATCCACTGAACTTCTCCATCTGAAATAGTGTCTTCATTTCCCAAACTATCTCTGTGCGTCATTTTTCCTTTGTAAATATAACTTATTGTCTCTATTCCTCTATGTGGATGCATTGGAAATCCAGCAATGTAATCTTTAGGATCTGTGCTATCAAATGAATCAAGCATCAAGATTGGATCGTACTCCTTTACCGTATTATGTCCTAACACTCTCACCAAGTGAACCCCAGCACCATCGATTGCATTTGAACCCCTTACCTTACTTTCTATTGTTCTTCTCATTTTTATCCTCTCCTAGTTTTTTAAGTATTAATATCATGTTCTCTTTTTCCTTATTTGATAGAGTACCCATAAAATCTATAACTATTTCTCTGTTTTTTGGATATACTTCTTCAATCAATTTTTTTCCCTCATCTGTCAGATGGATAAAGCACTTTCTCTTATCCGTCTCACAAATCATTCTTTTGACCAAATCCCTCTTTTCAAGGTTTTTTATTATTAATGGCATTGTACCCGTGCTACTAAGTATCTTCTCCTGAACTTGACCAATCGTCAAATCTCCTTTATGATAAAGAGCCTCCAAGACACCGAATTGACCTAAGGTCAAATCATATTCAGAAACAACTTTAGAAGAATCTCTATCAATTTTACTTACTACTCTATGCAAACCAATTAGTATTTTTAATTCAAGCTCGTTCAAATAATCAACTCCTCTCTTTGTTACCAAATCAAAACTATCTATATATTTACTAAAAATATTTTTTATACTCATTACCAAAGCAAATTTTAATACACAATTACAAAATATATCTGTCTGTTTCGTATATTATTCTTCTTTCTCGGAAAATATCTCTACATCGATATATTTATTATATATCCATTAATACACTTTTTAATCTCTATATCGAGATATTTTTTATTTTTTTCATTTCTACAAAAAAGGAGGTTGGTTTTCAGTTGACCTCTCTTTAAAGTAGATCACTGTATTACGACAATAAAAAAATAAAAAAAGATAATACTCTTTCCAATGACTAAAGGAAAGGTATTATCTCATTTTTACGTTATTTTTTATTATTTTGTAATTACATCTTTTTTATTCAATATTTTTTTATTAACTTATGTCCAAAAATAAATACTACCGCTATGAATAGGGCTAAAAAAATATTTATATTAAAAATCACTATATTACCCACTACTACTGGTAATAATATACATAATATAAAAGTGACTATAATGTATAATTTTATTTTATTTTTATATTCTTCTGAATCTACAAAAGCATTTTTGATTATTATATTCACAATTACATATGAAACTAATATCACCAATACTGTTGAAATAACCACTCCAAAAGATATTGGTATCAAAAGATTGACTTTGTCACCCATTATTAATCCTCTAATAATTTCGTACGTTTTTTTTGAAAATGCGATATTCCCGAGTATCAAAATTGGAAGCGACATAAAAATCAAATCAAGCACATCAATCACTTTTTGCTTTTTACTTTTTTTAGGAACTTCTTCAATCAGAGTATCACAGAATTTTTTCAAATCACTTCCCATGACTTCATCTAGTTTTTCTCCTCTTTCTTGAGATGAAACTATCTTATCAATCACATCCTTCCTAATAAATTCTAAATCGTAACTAGAAATACCTGATCCACTAAGATAACAAACAATATTTGTGTAATTTTCCATATTTCCTTCACTAATACTCTTTTCTTTAGACTCATTTTCCGAAATCAATTTTTCTAAAATTCTTCGTTCTTTCTTGCTACTCATCAAAAGTCACTTCCTTAGTTATTATTATGCTCTTTGTATATTTTTACGTCAATGTAATTTATTTATATCATTGATTTTATTCTACTATATTTGATCAATGTGATTTATTTATTCCATTGATTTTATTCTACTATATTTGATCAAT
>JBDHVM010000070.1:0-6909 GCA_039809725.1 Peptostreptococcus sp. | reverse complement strand
GTATTTTAAAATCACAGTTTTGTTTTACAATCCTAATATTTTTCCATCTGAGGAATATTATTATAGGGTGGATGAGCAGAGAAAGATTATTGAATGGACTGATGCAAAAAATAAGATAGAGATGCTAATAGGTGATTATGATGTGGAGAAGTTTTATGCTATGTCTGAAGGTATGGAAGATATGCGTGAAGGCGGTGCAAGATGTATGAGTTGTTATGAAATGAGGCTTAAAAAAGCTGCGGAGATAGCAAAAAAATACGAGTTTGACTACTTTACAACAACACTTTCAATTAGTCCACATAAGAATTCTCAAGTACTCAACAAAATAGCCGAAAAAATATCAAAAGATGTTGGTGTATCAAACCTTCCTTCCGATTTTAAGAAAAAGAATGGATACAAAAGATCATGTGAAATTTCAAAAGAGGCAGGTATTTACAGACAGGATTATTGTGGATGTGAATTTTCTAAAAGAGAAATGGAAGAGAGAAATCGTAAGAAGATGATAACTGAAATGGAAAATAGCAGTGTTAATAAAACAAATGAAGTTGAGCAGATACAAATTGCAAAAAAAGAGCTTAGAAAAAAAGTGATTGAACTTGCAGATAACCTTGACGAAAACTATATAAAAGAGGCTGATAAAAAGATTATTGACAAGTTGTTAAAGTCTGAGGAGTACCTCAGTTCAAATTCAATATTTTGTTATGTAGGGAAACACCCAGAGATAAACACATCTTTGTTTATAGAACAAGCATTAAAGGACGGGAAAAAAATATCGGTTCCGTACTGCGTTGATAAAAGTATTATGACTGCACAGCTAATTAAAGGATTTAAAGATCTTCGTATAGGTACATATGGGATACTTGAACCAGACCCGAATACAACAGAAACAATAAGTGTATCGGATATAGATCTAATTATTGTTCCATGTTCAACTGCAGATAAAAATGGAAATAGACTTGGATTTGGAAGAGGTTATTACGATAGGTTTTTATCACAATGTAAGGGTGAGAAAATACTTTTGATTAGAAAGAAACAGCTTGTAGAAAGTGTGCCAATGGATGTATACGATGTTAAAATAGAAAAAATGATTACAGAATAGATTTTTAACAAAACTAATAAAAGGATTGTTATAGCTAGCCTCGTTAATACGCTTATGTTGAATTTTAGCTAAAGCTAAAAATTCCTTAAAATTTGTCTTGTTATAACTAAAAAATGTAGGAGGAGAGGTTATGATACGTTTAGAAAATTTGACAAAAAAGTATGGTGGAAAAGTAGTACTTAACAATGTTACTTTAGAAATAAAAGATGGTGAGATTTTTGGACTTATAGGACACAATGGAGCGGGAAAATCCACGACAATAAAAAGTTTAGTGAGTATAATCGAACCTTCGAGTGGAGAGATATACGTTGATGGTGAAAATATTAGGGATAATAGACTTGGTATTAAAGAAAAAATAGGATACGTATCAGACAATCCAGATATGTTTTTAAAATTACCTGCAATTACATTTTGGAAGTTTATAGCAGATGTTCATAAAATTCCATCAGAAAAAAGAGAAGAGCGATTGAATAAACTATGTGAGATTTTTTCTTTGAGTGACAACTACAATGAAACTATTGAATCATTTTCACATGGTATGAGACAAAAGGTATTTGTAATAGCTGCACTTTTGTCAAATCCTAAAATATGGATATTGGATGAGCCGATGACAGGGCTAGATCCTCAATCATCGTTTAATCTAAAAGAGATGATGAAAGAACACGCAAAAGAAGGTAACACTGTTCTTTTTTCAACTCATGTGTTGGAAGTTGCAGAGCAATTATGCGATAGAATAGGGATACTTAGCAAAGGGAATTTGATCTTTGTAGGGACAATGAATGAACTTAGAGAAAGATATACAGGTGAGAGCCTTGAAAAGATATATCTTGATATGGTGAACCCTGAAATAGAAAAATCTGAACTTTTAATGGATGAAAAAGAAGAATATGATACAAAAAAATTTAGAACAAAAATAACAGAAACAGAAAAAACTGATAAACAAACAGTTGAAACAGAAAAAACTGAAATTGATAATAAATAAAGGAGGTTGAAGATGAAGAGACTCTTTAAAAATATTTTCAAGGAATTTGATACAACATTTAAATCTATTTTTTTGATAAACCTTCTTTATGCAAATACAGCCTCTTCTTCTATGCAGAAGAAGGAAAAGTATAAATACAATCCAGAAGAAATGGCAAAAGATGTTTTTACCAAAGTATACCTATTGAGTACGGTTGTGATGATTGTGGTATATGGGGCGATATTTTCTGGGATGCCTTTTCAGAAAATGCCATATATTGTTGATTATACAATACTTGTATTTTTATTTTTAAATATTTTACAGACATTTACGTATTTTTTTAATGTATTTTATGAAAGTAAGGATATTGAAGGATATATGTCTTTGCCAATATCTGAGAGAAAAGTATTTCTAGCTAAGTTGGCGGTTGTATCATTTACAACTATGCAGCTTTCTGTTCCAATATTACCTGTAATATTATTTTACTTAGTTAAAATTGGAGTGGGACCTTTGGCAGTAGTATTTTCTATATTGGATTTTTTGATATTTTGGTTTTTAATAGTTTTATTAGATGTTGTGATAATGCAGTTACTAGCAAAAACAACGATATTATCAAAATTTAAAACAAGTATTATCACTGTAATTAATGTAATAGGGATGGTTATTAATGTAGCATTTATAATTATAATACAAAATGTTTCGGCGAATTTTATTCTTAAGTCTATAGAAACTAAAACGGTTTTGTATGGTCCTATTACATGGATAATGAAAAATAATCTTAGCCATATTATAGCTATTGTCGTTTCGCTAAGTATAATTGTTTTATTTTATAAATTGATTTTTAATAAAATTAATGGGAAGTTTTATATATATATTCAAAACTTGCAAAAAAATGAGAAGATAAATAGAAATAAAAAGGTTGATGAAAAAGGAGAGGGAAAAGTTGCCTTGACTTTTTCTACACAAGACACAAACACTAGTAGATTCTTTTTTAAATATAACTTAAGTCTGATAAAAGACCCTACAATTATTACTCAGTCAATAATAAGTAACTCAATTTTCCCGATAGTTATTATAATACCTATGTTGAGGAATGAATACTTAGTGAAGTATTTGAATGGTAATGATTTGTTGAAGTTGGTAATGGCTCTAGGAGTAGGAATAGGATTTTCATTAATGATAAATCTATTTGGAGTAATGGGATTATCTTCAATGATGACATCCTTGGATAGAGAAAATTTCAATTACATAAAAAGCTTGCCGATTGACCGAAAAAAATACTTTATATCAAAGCTGATATTTGGATTTATATTTTCAAATATTGTACCGACTTTAATGTTATTAGGTATACTGATTTACTTTAGGTTAAGTTTATTTGCTATTGTAGTTGGATTTTTGACATATATGCTTGTTTCATGTTCTATGTCTACTCAATGGGCGATGTATGATTATAAAAATGTAAAGACTGACTGGCAAAATGTATCTGATTTGTATTTAAGATTCAACAAAGCATTTCAAATGTTGCTTTTATTTGCTGGAATGGTTATATTGACATTGATATCAATTGGAATAGCTGCATTGATCGCATATGGTAAAATAATGCTAGTTATAGTTGCATTTTTAGGATTAATAGCGGCAATAATGATTTTTTGTATGTTTAGATTATATGGATTCTTAAAAAGAATTGTATAGAAAAACTATATTTAAGTGCATAAAAAAGGGAGTCTGACAATTTGTTCAGATTCCCTTTTCATATATTTAAAATGTTAAAATTTAAGTCGAAGTTTTATTATTAAAGTGCTTTTGCAGCTGCTATTGCTTTGTCATAATCAGGATGATCAGTGTTTTCAGATACATATTCTACATATCTAACAACATCGTCCTTATCTATTACAACAATACCTCTATTAAGTAATTTGAATTCTTCCATTAAAAATCCATAGTTAATTCCAAAATCATTATCTCTATAATCAGAAACCACAACAGCATTTTCTATTCCCTTAGCTCCACAGAATCTAGCTTGAGCGAAAGGTAGATCGCAACTTATAGTGATAACTGCAGCATCAGAAAGCTGAGATGCCTCTTGGTTGAATCTGATTGTCTGTAATTCACAAACTCCAGTATCCACTGAAGGCACAACGCTTATTAGTTTTACCTTACCTTCTACATCCTTAAGTGTAAATGGACTTAAATCACCCTTTATACATGTAAAGTTTGGTGCTTTATCTCCTACTTTTACTTCGTTTCCAAGTAGAGTTACAGGATTTCCTGCAAATGTTGTAACAGATCTTTTGTTCATTTTGATTCCTCCTAGTTTTTATCTAATAATATACATTAATCAAATTTGTCTTACACAAATAGTATACCCATAAAAGCTAACTATAATCAAAAAGACTACTTTTTAGCGTTTAAATAATAAATTGCAAGTTGTGTTCTATCTCTGAGTTCAAGTTTTTCAAGCAATGAAGAGATATAGTTTCTTACAGTTCCTTCACTTAAAAATAATTTGTTAGCAATTTCTTTGTTATTGAATCCTTTAGAGATGAGGTGTAAAACCTCTATTTCACGTTCTGTAAGTGAGTTACAAAGAAATTCACCTGAAAAAAAAGTATTGATATTTTCTCTTTGGCTTTTGTCTATGGATAGATTGTTAAGCACTTTGCTTCCAAATACATTTTGACCAGCAAATACGGCTCTAATTGATGGGCAGATACTCTCGAAGTCGTCTTTTAGAAGGTATCCGCAACTTCTATATTTTAGTGCATCACTGATATATTCGCCATCTAGAAAAGTAGTCAGAAAAATTATTTTTGCATCTTTGTGAGTTTCTTTTATTTCTTTAAAGGCATCAATTCCAGTTTTTTCACCTATTCTTATATCAAAAAGTGCGACATCTGGTTGATGTTTTTTAAAAAGTGAAATAGCGTCATCATAGGAGTGCCCCATGTCAACAACTTCCATATCATGCTCATTTTCTATTATGGTTTTTAATGCGAAACAGATCATTTTATCATCATCGATTATTAGTATTCTCATGGTGATCTCCTTTGTTAATTGTAATAAAAATTCTAAAGCCATTTTCATTAGAAATTTCTATACTACCATTTAAATCGTGAACTCTTTTTTTTATGGAAAAGAGTCCAATGCCGTACCTAGGTGTATCTTGTGTTTTGTGATAGTTTGAGCTAATACTATTTTCTATACTTATTTTACCACTATAGTCTATCCCATCATCAAATATTTTTAAATAGATTGCATTCGTCATTTCAATTAGGCTAATAGATACATTTTTTGCATTTGAATGCTTTCTAATATTTGTAAGAGCCTCTTTGATTATATAAAGAATAGAATATTTAAAGTTGATTTCGTAGTCACTATTCAAAGAATATATAAAATCTATATTCAAATATGAATAGTCAGCGATTATCTTATCTATTTCATTTTTTAAGTGAATGGATTCACTTTGTAAGTTGTGTAAACTCTTTCTAACTTCTTCCATACCTTGTGAGAGAGTATTTTTTAGTGTAAGCAGTTGATCGATTTTTTGAGGTTCTTTTTCTGTAATAATCATAGCGCCGATCTGCAAGATTCCTCTAGAAGTAATATGACCTAAACTATCGTGGATATCTCTTGAAATTCTATTCCTTTCATTTAAAATGGCATTTTCAATTTTGTCATTTTGTTCAAGTATAACGTTGCTATATACTCTTTTTAACTCATCTTCTTCTTTTTTTGATGAGAAATAATAATCAAAATATTTTATGTACAAATCTTCATTATAGGTTACATATATAGATAAAAAATAACTTAGTATACTAACTGACACATAAATAAGCACGCTAGATATAGGTGTTTCGGTGAAATATATCAAGATACAAGAAAGAATAAATACAAAAAATTCTATATAATTAGCCCCATCTTTTTTAGTAAAAAAATAAATCAAAATAGGAAAGAAAAAAATGGTGAATGATAACAGTAAGTTGGATATTCTTGAGAATAAAATACCCGCAAATATAAGAATAATAAAAGCTAACAGAGTAATATTCTTTATAGAGTTGTTGGTATTATATATGGCAGAGATACATCCAAGTATAGTTCCGATGCAAATTGGTATAATAATATAGATGCTGTCCGTTATGGAAATAATCATTCCAACACACGAAAGCCATATTATTATTGGTATTACATTTATCTTTATATAAATATTATTTTTCATCAAAAGGGTCCTTTCATTTGTCTTGTTATAACTCGGCGAAGATCTCTTCTGCCTCGTTGAAACGCTTATGTCGAATTTTAGCTAAAGCTAAAAGTTCCTTGAGATTTGTCTTGTTATAACTCGGCGAAGATCTCTTCTGCCTCGTTGAAACGCTTAAGTCGAATTTTAGCTAGAGCTAAAAATTCCTTTCATTTGTCTTGTTATAACTCGGCGAAGATCTCTTCTGCCTCGTTGAAACGCTTATGTCGAATTTTAGCTAAAGCTAAAAATTCCTTGAGATTTCTCTTGTTATAATGAATTTCCTGAAAAAATGAGCATGAATACTCTGATTTATTCTAATATATCATATAAAAGCACAAATAATATGTTTTTATGACAAATGTAATATGAAAATATGACTTTTTGCACTTAGAAAAATAATTGTAAAGTATTAAAATAGAAGAAAGGAATATATAAATAAAGATAGATAATTTGCTCAATAGATACTACGATTAGAGTAGGGATCTGCAACGATTTATTAAGTACATAATAACTCGGCTAAGATGTCCCCTCTTCGAAACAAAGTGTAGGTGGCGGGTACATTTTGGATCTTCAGGCGGTGAGCAAATCTCGCATCGTTGAAACGCTTATGTC
>JBDHVM010000069.1:0-7006 GCA_039809725.1 Peptostreptococcus sp. | reverse complement strand
GCTGAATATGCTAAGGATTATTGTAAAGAAAGTGGTTTAGAATTTATTGACTTACTTTCTGTAATAATAAAGAAAATGAGTAAAAAATCTGGAATGAAGCCTCTTAGAGAACCAGGTTTAATAAGGAAGATGGATAAGTCGTATTTTAATAGAGTAGATGCAATTGAATTTGCAGTTAAATACGATGATGGAAAAGATCCAAGGGGAGTTTTGAAGGCGGATTTGGTTCTTGTAGGTATATCGAGAACGTCTAAGACACCACTTAGTATGTATCTTGCCAATAAGCATATAAAAGTTGCAAACGTTCCTTTAGTTCCTGAAGTGCCTATTCCAAAAGAACTTTATGAAGTAAATCCCAAGAAAATTATTGGACTAACAAACTCACCAGATACACTAAATAGAATACGAGTAGAGAGGTTGAAATCAATGGGACTTTCGGGTACTGCAAATTATGCAAAGCTTGATAGAATTTTAGAAGAACTTGACTATTCTGAAGAAGTTATGAAATCTTTAAAATGCCCAGTAATAAATGTCGCTAACAAGGCGATAGAAGAAACTGCAGGAATAATATTGGATATTTTAAAGGAAAATGGCATGTCTATATTAAAAGATTATGATATATAGTTATTTGTTTATACAAATTATAGGAGGAAAAGATGAGTAAAAAATTTGTTTATAGTTTTGATGAAGGTAAGAAGGAAATGAAAGGTTTGTTAGGTGGCAAAGGTGCCAATCTAGCAGAAATGACTAATATTGGGCTTCCTGTACCTCAGGGGTTCACAATTACTACTGAAGCATGTAATGACTATTATGAAAACGATTTAAAAATTTCTGATGTAATACTTAGTCAGATAGATGAAAAACTTGCACAGCTTGAAAATGAGCAAGGTAAAAAATTAGGATGTGAAGAAAATCCACTTTTGGTTTCAGTTAGATCAGGTGCTGTTTTCTCTATGCCAGGAATGATGGATACTATATTAAACCTAGGTCTTAATGATACAAGTGTAAAGGGTTTAATTGATTCTACAAAAAATGAAAGATTCTCATATGACAGTTATAGAAGATTTATCCAAATGTTCTCTGATGTTGCTATGGAAGTACCTAAATATAAATTTGAAAACGTACTTGAAAATGCAAAAGAAAGCAAAGGGTATAAAGTTGACACTGAATTAACAACAGAGGATTTAAAGGAAATCGTTGAACAGTTTAAGAAGATTTACGAAACAGAAGTTGGAAGTCCATTTCCACAAGATCCAAAAAAACAATTGATGCTTGCTATTGAAGCGGTATTTAGATCTTGGAACAATCCTAGAGCAATAGTATATAGAAGATTAAATGATATACCAGATAATTTGGGTACTGCTGTTAACATTCAGTCTATGGTATTTGGGAATATGGGAGATACTAGTGGTACAGGTGTTGCTTTTACAAGAAACCCATCTACTGGAGAAAATAGATTATTCGGTGAGTACCTAATAAATGCACAGGGTGAAGACGTTGTTGCGGGTATTAGAACTCCTCAAAATATTGATGCACTAAAAGCGGATATGCCAGAAATTTTCGATGAATTTGTTAAGATAACACATATTCTAGAAGGTCACTACAAAGATATGCAAGATATTGAGTTTACAATAGAAAATGGAAAGTTATACATATTACAAACAAGAAATGGAAAGAGAACAGCAAAGGCTGCAATAAATGTAATAGTTGATTTAGTAAATGATGGCGTGATTGACAAAGAAGAAGGTATCATGCGTATGGAACCAAATCAGTTAGATCAATTACTTCACCCAACTTTTGATCCAAAAGCACTTAAGAATGCAACATTAATTGCTAAGGGTCTTCCTGCATCACCTGGTGCTGCAACTGGTAAAGTATGTTTCCATGCTGTTGATGCCGTTTCACAAGCAAAGTCTGGAGAAAAGGTTCTTTTAGTTAGACAAGAAACATCACCAGAAGATATTGAAGGTATGGTTAGCGCACAAGGGATACTTACTGCAAGAGGTGGTATGACTTCTCATGCTGCTGTTGTTGCTAGAGGTATGGGTAAGTGTTGTGTTGCTGGTTGTGGTGAGTTGAGAGTTGATGAAGCTGCTAGAGAAATCAGAGTTGGAGATAGAGTTATAAAAGAAGGCGAGTATATGTCAATTGACGGTTCTACAGGTTCTGTTTATCTAGGAGTGATAGATATGACAAGTGTAGAGGTTGGAGGAAACTTCGCTGTATTTATGAGCTGGGTAGATGAAATAAGAGATATGCTAGTTAGAACTAATGCAGATAATCCAAGAGATGCTAAAAAGGCAATAGAATTTGGAGCAGAGGGAATCGGACTTTGTAGAACTGAGCATATGTTCTTTGAAGAGGACAGAATACCAGCGGTTAGAGAAATGATACTAGCTGACAATGTTGATGATAGAGTGAAGGCTTTAGACAAACTTCTGCCTTTCCAAAGAGATGACTTCTATCAGATATTTAAGGTAATGGATGCAAAACCATGCAACATTAGATTATTAGACCCACCGCTACATGAATTCTTACCTCATGAAGATGATGCAATAGAATCATTAGCAAAGGATATGAACATTAGAGTTAGTGATTTAAAGAAGAGGGTTTCTGATTTAGATGAATTTAACCCAATGTTAGGTCACAGAGGTTGTAGACTTGCTGTTACTTATCCAGAAATTTGTGTAATGCAGGCTAGGGCAATCGCACAAGGTGCTATTTTGGCAACTAAAGAGGGTGTAAATGTAATACCTGAAATAATGGTTCCATTAATAGGCACAGTAAATGAGTTAAAGATGTTAAGAGAAATAATTGAAGAAACTGTAAACTCAGAAATTGAAAAATCAGGAGTTAAGTTTGATTATACTGTAGGTACAATGATTGAAATACCAAGAGCGTGTGTAACAGCAGACGAGATTGCAGAATACGCTGACTTCTTCAGCTTTGGAACTAACGACCTTACTCAGATGGGATTTGGATATTCAAGAGATGACGCAGGTAAATTCTTAGGTGAATATGTTGATAAGGGTATTTTAGAAAAAGATCCTTTCCAAGTGTTAGATCAAAATGGAATAGGAAAGCTAGTTAAAATGGCTGCAGACCTAGGAAGAAGCACAAAACCAAATATTAAGCTTGGAATATGTGGGGAACATGGTGGAGAGCCAAGTTCAGTAGAATTCTGCTACAATTTGGGATTAAATTACGTTTCTTGCTCACCATTTAGAGTACCAATCGCTAGACTTGCTGCTGCTCAAGCGACTGTAAAGAAAACTAAAGGTGCAGTGGCGTTAGATAAGTAAAACTTAAAAGTGAATATATAACTCGGCGAAGATGTCCCCTCCTCTAAACAAAGTGTAGGTGGCGGGTACATTTTGGATCTTCAGGTGGTGAGTATACCTCCGCCTTGTTGAAACGCTTATGTCGAATTTTTCAGCTAAAGCTAAAAATTCCTTGAGATTTGTCTTGTTATAAAACTACAAAAAAGGCATCCAAAGCAAAATCGTTGGATGCCTTTTTGTAGTATAAAATACTTTTTAATATAAATTTTTTTCTAATATAGAATCATTTTTGGTAGAAGATATCTAATTGTTTTTTCTGTCAAAAATTGCATATCTATATTTTGGAGCATTTTCAGGAATTACAAATTCTGAAAGAGAACTCATCTTCCAAAGTGAATCTGATACTTTAGGGAAGAAACTGTCAGCCTCAACTTTTTCAAACTCTTCAATAAGAGTGATATAAAGCTTTGAAGCAATATCCATAAATTGTTCATAGATTTGTTGCCCACCACAGATAAAAATTTTCTCCTCAGGGTTATTTTGTGCGTATTCAATCACATCTTCTTTTGATGAAAGAGTAAAAGCACCATCAAAAACCATATTTCCTCTTGTGAGTACAATATTTTTTCTATTTGGTAGAGGTCTTTTTGGGAAACTAAAGTAAGTTTTTCTTCCACATATAATAGTGTGGTTTAGAGTAGTTTCCTTAAAATATTTCAAGTCATCTTTTAGATGGTAAATCATATCTCCGTCTTTTCCGATAGAGTTTGTTTTCTCCGTCATTGCAACGATCATATATATATTATTTATCATTTATTACTCCTTGTATAATATTGTTGAAATCTATTATATAGCCATTTCAAATTTTAGATTTGGTTTAACTGGTGAATAGTTTTCAAGTGTGAAATCATCAATTGTAAAATCATAAAAATTAGTTTTTTCAGGGTTTAAGATTAGTTTGATAGAATCTGAATCACTCTGTGGTTCTCTAGCTAGAAGTTCTTTTACCTGTTCAATATGTCTATCGTATATATGTGCATTATTGACGTAGTGACAGAAAATACCAGGTTCAAGTCCTACATGCCTAGCTACCATCATTTGTAGGGCGACATATTGCATCTTATTTATCGCATTTGCAACAGGTACATCAGATGAACGCTGAATCAATGTCATATCTAAAAATCCATCTCGAACACTCCAGTGTGTCTCCATTGCGCAAGGGTGTAGCCCTTTTGTAGATGCAAGGTCAGTCTCTTGATAAAGGTTAATTATATGTCTTCTGCCATATGGTTGTTCTATCAATCCTGTCAGAAGCTTATTCATCAGATCATATTTTTTTACTGTAGCTCCATATCTCTGGCCAATAGTCCTGTCACCAATATCCCATTCATCCCACCATGTGATGCCGTGCTTATCTTTTAGAAGATCAAGGTCATTACTTTGATCTTGATATATCCAAAGAATCTCTTTTATGCCAGATTTCCAAGCTACTTGTCTAAGTGTTACAATTGGTAACTCACCTTTAGAAAGGTCATATTTTTCAAATACTTGGTTCATAAAAAAAGTATGAGATGGCGTACCATCGGCATACTTTGGCCTTACTTTCTCACCTAATGTTGTGTTGTCGCCATTTAATATATTTGTACATAATGTTTTAAAATTAATATCTGCTACTGTCATAACTACCTCCTAAAAATTCATTAATACTATTTTACCACATAGCATATAAAATAAATCTCAAATTTGTAAAATTTATCGTTTAAATAAATACAATATTGTTACTCTAATTTCCTTGAAAAAGTCAGCAAATGTAATATACTAGTATTAAGAGGTTATTACATAACTTCATTATTTAATAAATACATTAAAATTGAGTGTTTTTATTGGAACACAGTTTATTTGAACTTATACTTAAATTCATACGAAATAAATATCTTGGAGGAATAATATGAAAAAATTTTTAAAGAAATCAGTTATAATTGCATCTGTTGCAGCTCTTGCAATTCCTTATGCACCGTCATTTGCACAAAGTGTTGACGTGAGTAATATCAGTGGTAATGATAGATTTTCGACTGCAGCAAGTATTGCAAGAAGCGGTTGGCCAAGTGGAACAGAAAATGTTATATTAGTTAATTCAGAAGCAGTGGCAGATTCGTTGTCGATTGCGCCTTTAGCAAGTAAGATAAATGCTCCAGTACTCCTTACAAGTAGGGACACACTAAATCAAACTACGGCAGCGGAGATAAAAAGACTAGGTGCGAAAAATATCACAATTGTAGGTGGAGAAGGATCAATTTCAACTTCAGTTGAAGAAAAGCTAAAAATGGAAGGATTTACAACTGATAGAATTTCAGGTCAGAGTAGAGTTGAAACATCAATAAATATTGCAAAAAAATTGGAACAATTAGGTATTTCTAACTTTAAAAATGCCTTTATTGTAAATGGTATGACTGGACTTGCTGATGCAGCAGGAATAGGTGCAATTGCGGCAAAGTATGAGTCGCCAATCATATTTACAACAAAAAATGGGTTTGTATCAACAAGGGAAAATCTTGAAAAGATGAATATTCAAAAAATGTATTTGATAGGTGGAGAATCTAGCTTGCCAGCAGATTTTGATGGATTATCATCTGATATTGAGCGTATTTCTGGTAAAGACAGGCAAGAAACAAACACAAATATGATAAACAAGTTTTATCCTAACTTTAAAGTAGTATATATTGCAGATGATGGAAGTAAGGGTTCATCTAAGTTGATAGATTCCGTTTTGATTAATGCAGGTATTATAGCGAGCAATAATAAAAAGGCATTAAAAACAAAATCCATTACTGACGACAAAAATATTGAAAGTACTGTAAGTGAAAAAAATAAAGAAACAAATAAGATAGATAACAATGGTTTATCAAAGAATAATGAAGAGAAACCAAATGATAATTCTGTTGAACTATCTGCAAAGGTAGATGAAAATACACAGAACAACATTAAAACGGCACCAACTACTGAAACAGTAGGTGATTCTATGGAAAGTACAGAAAATATATCGCCATTGAAGAAGGATGAAAATAATACTGGAAACTCATTAGACACAAATAAACCGAATAATACTGTAGATAATAGTAAGCCTGTCAATCCAGATAATACTACAGATGCGAATAATCCAAAGGTCGTTGAAAAACCTGTTGAGATAACAGATCCTGCTAAAAATGAAGCATCAAAGCTTCCAGAAGGACCAGTTATGCTTGTATCAGCAGATAGAGGGTTTGACTACAGTCAATTGAAGATATTAAATGGTGAAAATAGCGCAGTTAATAAAATCGTACAGGTGAGTGGTGGGAATAAATTTGCCGATATGATTTCTAGAATAGCAGATTTTATTAGGGACAGAGGAAATAAAAATGCTGATTCTACATTCAAAAAGATTTTAGGATACGAAAATGTAACAATAGAGTATAAGGTAGGAAATAATAGCATTTACTTAAAGGGCGACAAGATACTACCAATGATAACGGCAAGAAAAAGTAACAACTATAACATAGTCTTTGATAATGCAATGGTTAGAGCTTTTTTAAGTGGTATGACAAAATATGAATATGAGTCAAGTGATAAAAATAATTATGCTTTTTGGAAAAATAACGATGTAATAATTGCAAATGGTAACGCAAAAATGTCAATTGATGTAGATAAGGAAATGAATAATTTGTTGAAGATTCTTTCAGATGGGAAAT
>JBDHVM010000068.1:0-7040 GCA_039809725.1 Peptostreptococcus sp. | reverse complement strand
CATTCATTTGATCTCCAAAAACCATAGTTTCCTCTTTTGAAATATCAAGCTTCTTTTGTAACATTTCAATCGAATTTCCTTTGTTTGATCCCTTTTTTATAATATCTAACCAAGTATAACCAGATGTACATACAGTTGCCAAATCGCCAAACTCATCTATAACAGTCTGAAAGTCTTGATCATATCCATCCTTTGAATATATAGATATTTTTACTGGCAATTCATCAATTTCTTCAAAATCATTTACTATTTTATGCTTTGGTAAAAACATTTCTGCGTTTCTTCTAGAATCTTCATCTGTTCCAGATATATAAGAATATTCTGCTCCACAGTAAACTACCTTCTTATCATTTAGATAGTTAAGTCTATTCAGTATTTTTTCTGTAACCTGTGCATTTAGCTTTTCAACCTTTATTATTTCACCATTTAACTCTACGACAGAACCATTTTCTGCAACAAAAACCATTTCTTTTTCATATCCTTTAAATTCTTTTTTTAAACTTGCAAGTTGTCTACCACTTGCAGCACAAAAAACGATATTATTTTCTGTTAAGTATTTGAAAATTTTATCAAACTCAGGACTCATTTTTTTATCATCATTTAAAAACGTGCCATCCATATCAACAATTACTAATTTTACCATCAAATCCCCCCACTTATTTCACACATTATAAAATATAATAAAATATCATTTAATAATGCCAAACTCAATATTTTTTTATATTTTAGTATATTCATTATATCACATTGTCTTTTTTTTCTCTCTCAAAAAAAGATTTTTTAATTTTTTTTATTCTTCTCTTTACTATAATCACTATCTCTAATATAATAGTTATTGTACTTTACAGAAAAGAAGGTGATAATTTGTCTGCTTTAAAGAAATTTGTAATTTTTCTTACTATTTTAGTTGTTACAATTCCCGTTGCATTCGCTGGAGTTGTATATTCAAAATTAAAAACAATGCAGATTGACGGCAATTTTGAAATGTTGTCATCAAACAAATATAAATACGATAACGAAATAATAAATATACTCTTGGTTTGAAGCGATGCAAGGCCTGGTGAAACTGTATCAAGATCCGACTCAATGATGATACTTACAGTTGATAATAAACATAAAAAGTTAAAGCTAACATCTCTTGGAAGAGATACATATGTTAAAATTCCAGGTCATGGATATCAAAAGCTAACACATGCTTATGCTTATGGTAAAGAAAAGCTTTTAATTGAAACTATAGAAGATAACTTCAAACTAGACATTCAAAATTATGCAAAGGTCGACTTCTTCTCATTTATGGATATAGTTGACACTTTAGACGGGGTCACTGTAAACATTACTCCTGGAGAAATACAAGAGTTAAACAAATTTGTATATGAATGCTATAAGTGGGATAAAAACCACCCTGAACCTATTAAGTATATTAAAAAATCTGGAGAACAAACACTTATGGGTTACCAGGCTCTTGCCTTTGCAAGAATCAGACACAACGATGGCACTATGCAAAGAGATGATAGACAAAGACAGGTTATAGAAGCTATTCTAAAAAAAGTAAATAATATGCCAATAACTAAGTATCCTAAATTAGTAGATGCAGTTTTACCTTATGTAAAGACTAATATGGCTCCTACTGATATTATGTATTTAGGTAAAGACATCTTGTCAATTGGCAATATGCACCTAAACACAATGCAGTTTCCACTACATCCTGAAAATGAAATAAGGCTACCAGAGTCAGGATATGTAATACCATTTGAAGAATATGAGTTACCTCTTTTACATGATTTTATATTTAAAGATAAAAAACCTACAAAAGAGGATATTGAAAGTGCTACCCTAGAATGGAAAAAGTCCAGAAAACCATCTCAGTACAGTTCAGACAGAGAATACTTAAACGCTAGTTACAATTAAATTAACCAATAAATGCAAATATCTTTTTTAGTTAGATATTTGCATTTTTTATTAAATACTTATATTAATTATGGATAACTTAATGTTTGTAATATAGAATATACAAAGAAAGGAAGGTATTTTTATGTCAAAATTAAAAAAATCCGTATTTTTCCTGCTTATTTTGGTGTTATTATTGCCAATAGGTGCTTTTGAATTCACATCATCTATTCTTGGAAAAATGCAAGATTCATCAATAGAAACAGACGCTCTAGACAGTAGGACACACGCTGGCAAGGATGGTATTAGCAATATATTAATTATGGGTTCTGATGCTCGCCCCGGAGAAAAAGTTTCTAGAACCGACTCAATGATGATCTTAACGATAGATAGAATACATAATTCTGTTAAAATAACGTCTCTTGCTAGAGATACATTTGTAAACATTCCAGGTCATGGAAAATCAAAGTTAACACACGCATATGCTTTCGGTAAAGAAGGATTATTAATACGCACAATAGAAGAAAACTTCGGAATAGATATTGATGATTTTGCATTAATTAACTTCCAATCATTTATTTCTATCATAGATTCTATTGGTGGGGTTACTGTAGATGTAAAAGAGGGTGAAATTCATGAATTGAACAAATTTATCCCCGAAACATATAAATGGAGTACTAATCCTGACAAAGGTGAAATGAAATTAATTGAGCACACAGGTACACAAAAATTAAATGGATACCAAGCTCTTTCTTTTGCTAGAATTAGACATAATGACAGTGCATATGGTAGAGATAATAGACAAAGAATGATAATGATGAGTATGATGAGAGAGATACAAAATACGTCAAAACTTAAGTATCCTTTTATTCTACAAGCTGCTGCACCATATATAAAAACAAGTATGAAGCCTCTCTCATTAATGAAGTACGCTTTAGATGTCGTTAGAATAGGTACTGGTAATATCAAACAATTGGAATTCCCTATAGTGTCTATTCCAGGATATTCTACTGGAGGAATCTACGGAAGTCATGGCTGGGTTTTACGATATAATCCTGATTCAATTAAGTATTTGAAGAATTTTATTTTTAATGATATTCAATTCGGAAAGGATGAAAATGAACAGTTTAACTAAGATATTTTGTGCGTTGGCTATACTTTTAATGATTTCTTTATTAGGAATTGAGTACACAATATATCAAGGTGGAAAAAATGAATTTTCAAGTGATGCTGAGTATATTATTGTTTTGGGTGCAAAACTTCATGGAAAGCGTCCATCCCGATCTTTACTTTATAGAATGGATAAAGCCGTATATTACTTAAAAAAAGAACCAAAAATGAAACTAATTGCGACTGGCGGACAGGGTTCTGATGAAGATATTTCTGAAGGTGAAGCTATTAGACAATATGCTGTGAGTAAGGGTATTTCTAGCGATAGAATTATAGTTGAGAATAAGTCTACGAATACGTACGAGAACTTTAAGTTTTCAAGAAAGTTATTAAATAAACATGGTAAAATAAAAATCAATGTGGTATCAAATAGATATCACATACTTAGATCAAAGATTTTAGCAAGTAGAAATGGTTTTATCCCTTATGGAGTTCCTGCTAAGACACCTTCATCTGTAGTTATCTCCTCATATTTAAGAGAATCTGCTGCATTGGTGAAATCATTTTTCTTCGACAAATAATATTACAGTACAAAAGGCATCTGTCTATGTAGTTGATGGATTATTTATAAGATAAAAAAAGAAGGGGTTATTTCCCCTTCTTCTTTTTATCAATAATATAGGTAATAGGAATTATAATTGCCATTAATACAAGGGGGGCAAGTATAAACCAATTATCCCCACTTTTATAATAATATATAGCACTTAAACCTAGGACTCCTAGCACCCATAACATAGTTTTAACAGCAAAGTTTTTCATATTACCCTCCAATTATATTAATTTACAACGTAGTAATATCGCAAACTCTCCTTAGTAAATATTATACTTTGAACACTGCCTAATCGTCATATTAGACATTGAAAGGTGATTTTCATAAACAAATTTAAATCACAGTATAATTTGCTAAAAATCATTACATTATTTTTTCATCTTCAGCGCTTATCATTGCACTCTTTACTATTTTAGCAAGACCTACTATACCTATAACGTTTGGTATTACCATTACACCGTTAAACATATCTGCAAGCTCCCAAACTAACTCCACATGCAATACTGTTCCTAATACAATAAATAAAAGTACTAAAACTCTAAACGGAGTTAATCCTTTATCTCCAAACAAATACTTAACATTTGCTTCAGCGAAGAAATACCAACCAATTATCGTTGAGAATGCGAAGAACAACAATGAAACGGCTATAAATGTCAATCCAAAGTGACCAAATCCTATTTCAAACGCCTTTTGAGTTACTCCAATCCCCTTTTCTCCAGATAAATTTGCACCTGTAGCAATTATAACTAGAGCAGTAATATTTAATACGATAAATGTATCAATAAAAACACCTACCATAGCAACTAAACCTTGCTGAGTTGGGTCTTTAACTTTAGCAACGGCATGTGCGTGAGGAGTTGAACCCATACCAGCTTCGTTAGAGAATAAACCTCTAGCTACACCGTATCTGATCGCGTCTTTAATCATAACACCAGCAGCTCCACCAAGTACTGCAGAAGGATCAAATGCACCTACAAATATCTGTCTGAATGCATCAATAGTCTTTCCTCCCATTGAGAATAGAATAATTAAACCACCAAGTACATAGAAAGCAGCCATTATCGGAACAAGCTTTTCAGTAAATGAAGCAATTCTTCCAATTCCACCTATAAATATGAATCCTGCTACTACTGCAAGTATAATACCAACTATTAATGGGTTAACATTAAATGCAGATTGGAACGCACTTCCTATAGAGTTTGCTTGCACCATATTCCCTATAAATCCAAGGGCTAAAATAATCATAACCGCAAAGAATGAAGAAAGGAATTTACTATTTAATCCATATCTTAGATAATAAGCTGGACCTCCTGTTATCTGACCATTTACTTCTCTTTTAAATTTTTGAGCCAACACTGCCTCAGCAAATATTGTTGACATACCGAAGAAAGCACTTACCCACATCCAGAAAATAGCCCCTGGACCACCTGAAACAATCGCTGTTGCCGCTCCTGCTAGGTTTCCTGTACCTACCTGTGCAGCAATTGCAGTTGCAAGTGACTGGAATGAAGTCATCCCTTCTTTTCCTGCTTTTTCGCCTTTTAAACTGAATCCCCCAAATGCCTGTTTAAAAGCCCTTCCAAACTTTCTAATCTGAATTCCTCTTAGATTAATTGTAAAGAATACTCCACATCCAACCAAAACAAATAGAAGGACATATCCCCATAAAATTCCATTTATGGATTTTACAATTTCCAATAATGCATTGCTCATAAAAAAAACACCCCCATAAATATTTTTATAAAACAGATAAGCCAAAATGAATTTGACTTATCTGACTTATATCACAATTGTTCTAACTCGAGCTAATACAACACATAATATTTTTACAAAAGGTATGATATTATCCTATATTATATTATTTCATCACACCTTCTAATAAATTATAGATTTGTAAGTAAGAATTTTGATTAATTCCACCACCGATTTTATAAACCAAACTAGCGCTCCTTGGCTCTAATACACTTTTTTGATATCCTGAAACAGCATTTCCTACAAGTATTACAGGCGAGTCACTCCTCTGAGCAAACGCACTAACGGTAATAGCATCTATAGGTGCACTACTTCTTGCCAAAAAAGCTTTCCACGAAAATTTATCAATATAAAACTTTTCAATAACCTTTGAATTTGTATCTATTCTATCTGAACCATACACTCTATTTTGTTTAAGATTCTTTCCGACTACTTTTTCTACTTGATTTATTACGTTATCAGACAATGAGCTTGAGCCACCAATAAAATAAATATTCTTTATATTATTGTCCTTTATCCATTTAAGACTATCATCACTAATTTTATCTTTAGATGTGATTAGGATAGGATTTTTTTCATATCCTGCCTTTGACGCAATAGATAACATATCCACCAATGCGTCACTACCTGCTATATATACTGAATCGACAAAATTTTCGCTAGATAGTTTCTCTGCCATTTTTCTTGACAAATCCTGTATACTTGTTCCATCAACTGAATCAATATATACTTTCGGTATGTTGTTTTGAACTTTATCAATATACTTTCTCATATCAGCTCTGTTACTTGTCACAACTATTAGGTTTTCAATACCAAGTCGTTTCATCTCATTCATTGTACTGTCACTAAGTTTACCCGCAAAGCTCAATAATATTGGTGCATTTTTACTAGATGCCAATGGATTCGATGCAACTGCAGCTGCTAAATCATTTCCCTCAACAAGAATTGCAGTCTTTGATCCATTAGGCCAACCTTGTTTACTTATCCTTACAGCTGTCTCTGCACGATCACTTCCCATCAATGCATTTTGATACGGCTTTCTTCTACCATTATCTACAGGCTCTTGATTTCCATAAAAATTCTTCAAATCATCAAATACTTGTTGATTATTCGTAATGTCTTTTGCAGAGAAAAACATACTTCCTTTTACTTCAGGATATTTTCTGTTGATTTCAAGCTGTTTTTTTATTTCAGATGCAACATTTTCTCCGTTGTAGTCTGACTGTCCTTGTTTATATATACCTTGTCCGATATATAAATCTACATTTGTTCCCTTTACTTCATTAGACCACCATTTCACTAGTGTTTCATAATCCGCAGCTGGATGACCAATTTTCCAATATACTTGTGGTACGACATAATCAACTAGATGATTTTTAATCCAATACCTTGTATCTGCATATTGTTTTACGTAAGATTCTCCTCCACTAGTTCTAGAACCACTTGGATCATTTGATATATTCCTCCATATACCTGCAGGACTCACACCAAATACTACGCTAGGTTTTATAGATTTAACGACATCTCTTACTTGTTTTAGCATATTATTTATATTTGATCTTCTCCAATTCTCCTTATTTCCAGAACCAAACCTATTAAATGTTTCTGAATCTGGAAAACCAGAACCTGGGTAAAAATAATCATCAAAGTGAACTCCATCTATATCATAGTTTTTTACATC
>JBDHVM010000067.1:0-7240 GCA_039809725.1 Peptostreptococcus sp. | reverse complement strand
TGATGAAGAATCACTCAAAAATTTTATGCAGCGTGATTCAACAATTTTTTGTTGGATTCGCTGTTTTTTTCTATTTTGCGTCTGTTTCTTAATAAAATTCTATTTCGCATATTTTTAAAGCTCTTAAATCCGTAGGATACTCTTTTAAAAGATTTAATTAAATTGTTATTACCTTCAACAAGCATTGGTATATCCAGTTTCTAATGCGTTTATTGCGTCTTGTTATAAAAAATATTAATTAATTTATCAGGAGGGTTATATGAAGAAAAAAACGTTTTATCACTCGTATTTTTGTTACTATTTAATATTAGTACACCAACAATTTTAGCACCATTGAAAGCTCGTTGGAATTTAGAACCAAGTAAACCAAATTTTAGTCCGATAACTTGTAACTAAAAATGTTTTTGAGAAACTTCCACACTATATTTATATTATTAAGTATAGCAACTGTAATTAGTAACATAGTTATGTTAAATATTATTAAAAAATATAAATTTCTGGACAAAAGTTTGTATAAAAATTCTAATATTAAAACAAAAATAATTCAAAAATTATTAATAGAGTTAATGAGTTAACTTAATCCAATAATACTATATTATTTGTTGTAAGCGTATTTGTATTAATGAAAAATAAAGATGACAAAAAATAAAAACATACTACTAAAACTATATTAAAATAAAAATAGCAGAATATATACTTTATGTATATTATTCTGCTATTTTTCATGAAATTATAATTGCATTTTTAATTGCCAAAAGTTGTATTTTTTTCTTGTCAACCACATATATTACCGATATTTATATATCTTCTTTGTAGTTTTTTATACTTATAATTGTTGTTAGTAAAAAAATACTTAAAGAAAAAAATATACTTCTAAAATTGTTAAAACTAAGCAACATAGAATTACCTTTAAATATAGTATCAAGAGCACCTACTGATAAATATAATTTTGATGATTCAAAAAAATGAGAATTATTTTTTTAATAAGCATAATTATTTACCCCAATAAGTGAATACACGTTCTGCAACACTATAAACACCATTATTAACGTTGGTATCTTGTGCGAATGATACAACACTACCAACAGGAGAAATTAAAATAGAAAGCAATAACCCTAATACACCAATTTTCTTTGATAACATAAAAAACACATCCTCTTTATTATATTTTAATATAGAATACTATTTTTTATAATAAAAGTCAATATAACTCGGCGAAGATGTCCACCTCTTCTAAACAAAATGTAGGTGGCGGGTGCCTTTTGTATCTTCAGGCGGTGAGCATATCTCTCGCCTCGTTGGAACGTTTATGTCGAATTTTTAGCTAAAGCTAAAAATTCCTTGAGATTTCTCTTGTTATAAAATTAGGTATTTTGCGTCTGTTTCTTAATAAAATTCTATTTCGCATATTTTTAAACCTCTTAAATACGTAGGATACTCTCACTACCTGAAAATCCAAAATGTTATTTTTAAACAAGCAAATACTAGCTGAGAAAATTATCTTTATACAATTTTAATACGTACCCTAACATATTTTATGCCATCTTTATAACCTTGGTGGTATCATTGTTCATATAGAAAAAGTAACCAATAAAGTTTGGTATTAGGAGGAAGGGTAATGTTTTATATTTCTGCAATCATAGGTTTTTCAGCAGTTATACTACTTGCGTACTATGTAATGATTTTAATGAGAGGTGATAAATAATGGAATGGGAATTGATCCAATATATACTATATTTACTAATACTCATCGCACTTGCGATACCACTAGGAAAATATATAGCTACGGTGATGGATGGAGAAAGTAATAAATTTATTAAACTACTGAGTCCGATAGAAAAAGCGATATACAAAGTATGTAAAATAAATGATAGAGAGGATATGACTTGGAAACATTATACAATTGCAGTAATTGTATTTAATATCATGGGATTTATTTTTTTGATGATACTACAATTATTACAGGGACTATTTTTAAAAGGAACAGGCAATATTCACTCTCCATCTTTGAGTCTTGCAATCAATACAGCTATAAGTTTTGTTACAAATACAAATTGGCAATCTTACAGTGGTGAGACTACGATGACAATTGTTACTCAAGTACTAGGTATGACTGTACAAAATTTTGTGTCAGCAGCTACAGGTATTTCAGTATTATTTGCATTGATTAGAGGATTTAAGGGTGTTAAGGAAAAAAACATAGGTAATTATTGGGTGGATATGACAAGGTCGATAGTATATATTTTACTTCCTCTGTCATTGGTATTGGCTATAGCTCTTTCTTCACAAGGTGTGGTTCAGAGTATGAGTTCATCAAATGAGGTGAAATTAATACAGCCGATAGCAGTTGATAAAAATGGAGAGTTGATGAAAGGCGTAAAGATAGTAGGAAAAATTGTATACATAAATGGTCGAGTTGATAAGAGCGCTAAAGTTGTAGATAAAGAGTATTTGCCACTAGGAACAGCAGCTAGCCAAATTGCTATTAAGCAATTGGGTACAAATGGTGGTGGATATTTTGGAACTAATTCTGCTCATCCTTTTGAAAATCCAAACGCTTTTACAAATTTGATTGAAATGGTTTCAATACTTCTTATTCCAGCAGCTTTATGTTTTTCTTTCGGGGTCAGCATCAAGAATAAAAGGCAGGGCAAGACTATTTTTATTGCGATGTTTATTATGTTGATCTTTGGTTTGTTGGCAATAGGATACAACGAGATGAATGCTACATCACAGTTGACACAACATGGTTTGGTGAGTGCAGATTTTTCTAAAGGTTTTGGAGGAAATATGCAGGGAAAAGAGGCTAGATTTGGAATTGCTTCTTCATCAACGTGGACTGCATTTACAACGGCTGCATCAAATGGTTCCGTAAATTCTATGTTAGACAGCTATACACCTTTGGCATCAATGTTTGCAATGCTTCAGATACAACTGGGAGAAGTGATATTTGGAGGTGTTGGAAGTGGTCTTTATGGAATGTTGGCATTTGCAATATTAACCGTATTTATTTCGGGACTTATGGTGGGAAGAACGCCTGAATTTTTAGGAAAAAAGATAGAACCATATGAAATGAAGTGGGCTGTATTAGTTTGTTTGGCTACTCCAGTTTCAATATTGATAGGAAGTGGGATTGCATCTAGTATTCCAAATATTATGTCCACATTTGGAAATACGGGTGCTCATGGATTTACTGAGTTACTTTACAATTTTTCATCTGCTGGAGGAAATAATGGTTCAGCATTTGCAGGGCAAAATACAAATACGATCTTCTTAAATTTATGCTTAGGAGTTTGTATGATATTTTCCAGATATTTGCCAATTATCGGTACTTTGGCAATAGCAGGAAATATGGCTTCAAAAAAGAAGATAGCTCAAACTAGCGGAACACTTTCTACTACAAATTTTATGTTTATATTTTTATTAATATTTGTAGTTTTACTGATAGGAGCATTGAGTTTCTTGCCAGCTATTGCATTAGGTCCGATAGCAGAATATTTGCATATATAAATCGGAGAAGAGGTAACCTTTCTAAACTAGGTGTAGGTAACAAGTACAATTCGATTTTTGTAGGTTATATTCTACTAAATTAATAGGAATGACAAGAAGATAGTTTTATTGAATTGGAGATGGAAACAATGAACGAAAAAAATAAAAAAATGATAAATAGAGCAATTAGGGATTCTTTTACTAAGTTGATGCCAAAGACTCAAGCGCAAAATCCTGTGATGCTACTTGTATATATTTCAGCGATTATGACAACTATTTTATTTATTGCAGCCTTGTTTGGAATAAAAGATGTATCTGTTGGATATACTTTGTCAATTGCGATTATACTTTGGTTTACAGTTTTATTTGCAAATTTTGCAGAAGCTATAGCTGAAGGCAGAGGAAAGGCACAAGCAGATGCTTTGAGATCTTCTAAGAAAGACGTTATGACAAAAAAGATAGTAGATAATAACTTTTTGGATAATATTTCTAATCTAGAAAAAGATAGTAAAGATATTGAAGTAGTATCATCACAGAGTTTGAGAAAAGGTGATACGGTAGTTGTTTTTGCAGGAGAGCAGATTCCAGCAGATGGAGAGGTAGTCTATGGTGCGGCTTCTGTTGACGAAAGTGCTATAACAGGTGAGTCGGCTCCAGTCATTAGAGAAAGTGGTGGAGATAAAAGTTCTGTAACTGGCGGAACTACAGTTATTTCTGATAAACTGATAATAACAGTCACAAATAATCCTGGAGAGAGTTTTTTAGATAAAATGATTGCGATGGTTGAAGGTGCAGCTAGAAAAAAGACTCCGAATGAAATTGCTCTACAGATTTTTTTGGTGGCTTTATCAATAATATTTATACTTGTTACAATGTCGCTTTTTAGCTATTCTTCTTTGTCTGCAAAATTAAACGGGATAGAGAATCCGACTTCAATTACGACTCTTGTTGCACTTTTGGTGTGCCTAGCTCCAACGACTATAGGAGCATTGTTATCAGCAATAGGGATTGCAGGTATGAGTAGATTAAATAGTGCGAATGTACTAGCGATGAGTGGTCGTGCGATTGAAGCGGCAGGAGATGTGGATATATTGATGTTAGATAAAACTGGTACAATAACACTTGGAAATAGGCAGGCAAGTGAGTTTATTCCAGTAAACGGTGTAAGTGAGAAAGAATTGGCTGACTCAGCTCAATTGGCGTCTCTTGCAGATGAAACACCAGAAGGAAGAAGCGTTGTTATTCTTGCAAAGGAAAGATTTGGTATCAGAGGCAGAGAAATAGAAAAATCACATATGAAGTTTATTGAGTTTTCAGCTTTGACAAGAATGAGCGGTGTTGATTTTGATGAATATAAAATCAGAAAAGGTGCATCTGAGACAATCAAAAGATATGTAGAAGAATTGGGTGGAACATATCCAAAAGAGTGTGAAGAATATGTAAAGGATGTATCAAATAAAGGTGGAACTCCTTTAGTAGTTGTAAAAAATACAAGAGTACTAGGAGTGATATATTTAAAAGATATAATTAAAGATGGAATAAAAGAAAAGTTTTCTGATATGAGAAAAATGGGAATAAAGACTATAATGATAACTGGAGATAATCCTCTTACAGCAGCGGCAATAGCAGCCGAAGCGGGTGTAGATGATTTTCTTGCAGAGGCAACTCCTGAGGGAAAATTAGAAATGATAAGAAATTTTCAACAAGAAGGACATTTAGTAGCTATGACTGGTGATGGCACTAATGATGCTCCTGCACTTGCTCAAGCAGATGTAGCTGTTGCAATGAATTCGGGAACACAAGCTGCAAAAGAGGCAGGTAATATGGTAGATCTTGATTCATCTCCGACAAAGCTAATTGAAATAGTGAGAATAGGAAAACAGCTATTGATGACCAGGGGTAGCTTGACTACATTTTCAATAGCAAATGACTTAGCGAAGTACTTTGCCATAATTCCAGCGTTATTCTTAGGTATTTATCCAGGGTTAAAGGTTTTAAATGTTATGGGGCTTCACTCAGCTCAGTCAGCCGTACTTTCTGCAATAATATATAACGCACTTATTATAGTTGCTTTAATACCGTTAGCGTTGAAGGGGGTTAAATATACAGAGGTTTCTGCTGGAAAATTGCTTTCAAGGAATCTTATGATATATGGACTAGGCGGAATAATAACACCATTTATATTTATAAAACTAATAGATATTCTTATATCAACAACTGGATTGGTGTAGATGTTATTCATGGATACATAAACTCGGCGAAGATTACATTAAATTTTAGAAAGGACTCTCTAGTAATTAGAAAGTAAGGTTATTTATATGAAAATAATAAAATCAACAATTTTAAAGTCTTTTAAGGTGTTAATTGCATTTACGATAGTTTGTGGAATACTCTATACTAGTATTGTAACGATTGTGGCACAAGGACTGTTTAATAATAAAGCTAATGGAAGTATAATTGAAAGAAATGGACAGAAATATGGTTCAGAATTAATTGCTCAACCTACTACTTCCGATAAACTTATGTGGGGAAGGGCTATTAATCCCGATTTTAAGTCTTTTAAGAGTTCAGAAAATAGCCCGCTTTATTATGCAAAACCTACAAATTTATCACCTACTTCAGAAAAATTTGAAAAAATGGTAAAAGAAAGAGCTGATGAAATAGTTAAAATAAATAAAAAGTACAAAATAGAAAAACCAGACAAAGAGATACCACAAGATTTGGTCACTGTTTCAGGTAGTGGACTTGATCCTGATATTTCATACAATTCGGCGATATATCAAGCGAAGAGAATTGCCAAAGCAAATGGTATTTCAGAAGATAAAGTAGTAAAATTAATTGATAAAAGCTCTAATGGCAAGTTTTTGGGAGTTTTTGGTGAAAGAACTGTGAATGTATTGAAATTTAATTTGGAAATTGATAAAGTAAAATAAACAGACTTTAAAAAAGAGGAGATAAAATGGAACTGACTAGAATGGAGCCAGATACAGTTTTAAAAATGATAAATAGGGAAAACAAGCTAAATGAAAATAGTCACAAGGGTAAGTTAAAGATTTTCTTTGGATATGCAGCAGGTGTTGGAAAGACCTATTCTATGTTAAGAGCAGCTCATGATGCTCAAGAAAATGGTGTAAATGTTCTAGTTGGCTACATTGAACCTCATACAAGACCACAGACAATGAAGCTTTTAGAGGGACTTGTGAGTATTCCACCGTTACAGTTGTGTTATAAGGGGCTAGAACTCAATGAGTTTAATCTTGATTTGGCAATTGAAAAAAAACCAGATATTATTTTAGTTGATGAGTTGGCACATACAAATGTTAAGGGTCTTAGGCATGACAAGAGGTATCAAGATATTGAAGAGCTTCTGAATATGGGAATAGATGTATATACAACCGTAAATGTACAACATATTGAAAGCTTAAATGATATAGTAGAGAAGATAACGGATATTAGAGTCAGGGAGAGGATACCTGATAAAATTTTTGATGAGGCTGATAATGTTGAGTTGGTGGATATTGAACCAGAAGAATTACTCAGAAGATTAAAAGATGGAAAGATTTATAAGACACAACAAGCAAGACTTGCTATGTCAAATTTTTTCACTCATGAAAATTTGATTTCACTAAGAGAAGTAGCACTTAGGAGAATGGCTGACAGAGTAAATATAAAATCTGAAGTCGAGGTTGGGGTGCAGGGTAAACATTTTGCAGACGAACACGTTTTGGTGTGTCTATCTTCATCTCCATCG
>JBDHVM010000066.1:0-7279 GCA_039809725.1 Peptostreptococcus sp. | reverse complement strand
ACTCTCTGGGGTATCCACAGTAACCTCAGATTTTTTATTCATCATAGGTATATCACTAGAATCAATGTTAATCGGCTTATTATTTGCCACATTAGTCTTATTTTTTTCTTTTAACTTATTAGCTTTCCTTTTTCTAAATCCATCTTTAATTAGACTTATTATCAATGATAATATAATAATAAGTATTAATAATGGAAGTCCAAATATGATAACTTTTGAAGGAATAAATTTTATCTTTGAGCTGATGCTCTTATCTAAAAACTTATAGAAATCTGATTTTTCAAGGTCTCCTTTTGAACCTCCGAATAGTGAAGAAAAGAAATCTCCTATTCCAGAGAAGATGCCTATAAACCCGTTAAAAGAGTTGGATACTTCAGTTTTCACAGTGTTTCCAGCAGAGTTCAAATTGCTAGAGGAAGACTCATTCTTTTTTTCTGAATCTTCTTTATCGGATTTATTTTCGCTGTCGTTGTCAGATTTATTTTCAGTATTCTTAGATTTATCATTGTTAAATGGAAGAAGGCTCAAAAGATATTGAAAGTAGTTTTTTGACCCATTTTCAGCAATTAGTGCAATACTAGATACCATATTACCATTTTCATAAACATTCAATGTTCCAATTACATCGCCTTTTTTTACAGGCATTTTCAGTTTATCAAAAACCTTCTTGTATGTGTAGCTAGACTTGTCAACAATTTTGTCTTTAGGAGTAGTGATACTAAAGTCATTAGCCAATGTATATTTTATTGATCTAGGTTTTGCAAATCTCACTTTTCTTTCTGCTTCTGCGTCTTTTTTATCCAGAATAGTTACAGTTTTAAAGTTGTCAAATCCATAATCAAGCAACGTTCTTGAATCATGGTACAAGCTTCCTGCAGGAGCAAAGAAAACTCCAGAAATTATACGGATGCCATTTTTTTCTGCAGTAGATACCAAGCAGTTTCCTGCATCATCAGTAAATCCTGTTTTTATTCCATCTACAATATCATATTTTATTGGAATAGATTTTCCTTTGTAGTCCATAGACATACTAGATGTTAAAAATTTATTACTATTGAATAAGTGTCTTTCGAATTTATTTACTTCATTTGCCTTAAAATTGACGCTTTTCATAGCGACAATTTTTTTTATTTCATCATTACTATATGCGACTCTTGAAAGAGTGGTCATATCCATTGCAGTAGTATAGTGTTCTGTATCAGGTAGTCCATGTGGGTTGTTGAAGTGGGTGTTTCTAGCACCATATTTTTTTGCCTCTTCATTCATAAAGTCTATGAATTTTTTTGCATCTCCATCTCCAAAATGCTTTGCAAGAACATAGGCTACGTCGTTTGAAGAGTGGACTAAAAGGGATTCTAGTAATTCGTGAACAGTAAATTTTTCGCCGTTTTCTAAAGACATACTAGTACCTTCAATAGGTGGTAAATCTTTAATTTCAACAACTTCATTTAAATTTTTAGCCTTTTTCAGAACACAAAAAGCAGTCCAAATTTTTGTAGTAGATGCAGGATAGATTTTTTTATCAGCATTTTTACTGTACAATACCTCTCCTGAATTGTAGTCCATCAAGACCATATATTTTGATTTCAATGAGTCCAGTTCGGTTTTTACATCAGCATTTACTTTAGCTAATGATGAGGATATAAATCCCAAAGTCATAACCAAAACTGATATTATAGAAAAAATTTTCTTCATAAATAACATTATGATATGTTCAATTAATAACATTGTAATATGTAAAATTAAATTGAAATATCGTACCTCCTTCTTTGTATTATCATATCATTCCAAAAATAGTATATCATAAAAAACAAAAATAAAGAAGGCGATATTTATTATGGTGCTAATTTTTAGATAAAGTGGTCTATATACAGTTAGGGAATATCTTGAGTACAAACGTAAATAAAAATAGGATAATAGGAAACAAGGATAGTGAAGGGGGATTATAATGAGTTTATTGAACAAGGTTAAAGATTTCAAAAATAATTTATTCAATAAGTATGGAAAAAATAAAACTTACTTATTGGTATTTGTTGTATGTGTTTTAATAGTGTATAAATTGTTTTCTTTGGGAGGACTAGGGTTATTTGAGAAAAAGTATGAGATTGAGATTAATAAGGCCGATCAAAAAATTGAAAAAAGTGGAATAGAAAATGAGGCTAGTGATTCATTAGCTGACAATAATAATGTCAATGAGTTGAATAATAAAAATAACAACAAAAAAATAACTGTATATCTGACGGGTGCTGTAGCAAATCCAGGAGTAATTACAATAGAATCTGAAAAGAGATTGGACGATGCAATAAAGTTATTAGGAGGGTTTTGCAAAGATGCAGATGTAGAGCGAATAAATTTGGCTATGAAACTTGAAGATTCCCAGCATTATATTATTCCTTATAAGTGGCAGGCAGAAAAAAATAATAATGATGACAAGAATAATAAAATATCAGCAAACAATTCTTTGAATCAAAATTATTCAACAAATAATATGGACAGAAGTAGTGGGGGAGCTGATGGTACTAAAGTAGATATTAATTCATCGAAAGAAAGTGAATTGATTGACATACCAGGAGTAGGTCCTGCCACTGCGAAAAAAATAATAGACTATAGAAATGAAAAAGGTAAATTTTCGAAAATTGAAGATATTAAAAATGTATCAGGAATAGGAGAAAAAAAGTTTGAGAATATGAAAAAATATATTATAGCAAAATAATCGTATAAGTGGCAAAATTATAGTAAATATGGTATAATTTACTTTGAAATTACAGTGATATAGCTAATATATAAGTCTTTTTTAAAAAATAAAAATGTGAGTTGTAGTTATATTATTAAATAGAACTATACATAAAAATAGGTAATGCGAAACTTTAAGCATAAACTTAAAACTATGTAAACACGGCGTTTAAAAAGATGGCGTATAAAGTGATTTGAAAGGGGATTATTATCAATGATTTTACTTAATAAAGATGATATAAAAAGGGTTTTTACGATGAAAGATGCTATAGATGCAGATAAATTGGCATTTTCACTATTTAGCAAGGGGAAGAGCGAGTCGCCTCTTAGAACAAATTTTACATCAGTAAATGGAAATGGAAACACATTATACATGCCAGGTTATGTTGGGGATATTGGCGTGTCAGGCGTTAAGATAGTATCTGTTTTTCCAGACAATCCGAAGAAGAATCTTCCATCAACACCAGGAACGATTCTTTTGGTGAATGATAAAGATGGAACGGTAGACTGTATGCTAGACGGTACTTATGTAACTGAGCTAAGAACTGGAGCGGCATCAGGAGCAGCGATTAGCTTGTTGGCAAGGAAAGGATCAAAAGTAGCAGCGATTATAGGTACGGGTGGTCAGGCTGAGTCACAATTTGATGCAATTCTATCAGGATGTGATTCAGTTGAGGAAATAAGAGTATACAGCAGAACAGAAGAAAAAAGACTGAAGTTTGTAGAAAAAATGAAAAATAAATACAAGGAAGGGCTGTCTGTAATAGCTTCCGATAGTTCTGAGAATGCAATAGATGGGGCGGATATTGTAGTACTAGCTACGACTTCGTGCTGTCCTGTTATTGATGGTACTTTTATCAAAGAGGGAGCTCTTGTATGTGGTGTAGGGTCATATATGCCAAGTATGAGAGAAATAGATGAAAAGACTATTGTAAAAGCGGATAAAATTTTCTTTGACTCGAAAGAAGCCGCTTTTAGTGAAGCTGGATGCCTACTTGTACCGTTAAACGAAAATAAAATCACTGAAGCTGACTTTTCTGGTGAATTGGGACAAATAATAAATGGAGATATAGTTGGTAGAGAATCAGAAAAAGAAATTATCGTGTTTAAATCTGTGGGTATAAGTACTCAGGATATTGTTACAAGTAAGTCTATATATGAAAAAGCAGTAAAAAATAAAATTGGTCAAGAAATAAATTGTGGTTGGTAAATTAACCTAAATAAACGTTGGGGGGTAAGAATCTATGGAATACAAAAGATTGACAGAAATGACAAAAGCTGGAGGGTGAGCGGCTAAAATAGGGCCAGAGGATCTGGCAATTGTCCTTGCAAAACTTCCTAAAAATGATAATGAAAAGATGAAGAACCTAATAGTAGGCTTAGATACTTCAGATGATGCTGCTGTATATAAAATAAATGAAGAGACAGCATTGATTCAGACTCTTGATTTTTTCACACCTATGGTAGACGATCCATACATTTTTGGACAGATAGCTGCAGCAAATGCTCTCTCTGATGTATATGCTATGGGTGGAGAACCGACAGTGGCAATGAATATAGTGTGTTTTCCATCTTGCCATGATATGAATGTCTTAGGTGAGATATTAAGAGGTGGATTTGACAAGGTAAAGGAAAGTGGGTGCCTGTTGGTTGGTGGACACACAGTTGATGATCAAGAACCAAAGTACGGATTATCTGTATCGGGAATAGTTCATCCTAATAAAGTATTATCTAATGCAAATGCAAAGCCTGGAGATAAGTTGATTTTAACAAAACCACTTGGTGCGGGTATTATGACAACAGCAATGAAAGTGGACTTACTTGATGAAAAAATGTCGAAAAATGTAATAGAAGTAATGACACACTTGAATAAGTATGCTGCAAGTTGTCTGTCTAAGTATGATGTACATTCAGTGACTGATGTCACAGGATTTGGAATGATAGGACATACTTTAGAGATGGCAAAGGGTTCAGAGGTGACAATACTACTTGATTCAACGAAGATGCCGATTATTGATGGTGCAATTGGATTTGCAGAAATGGGAATAGTTCCTGAAGGTGCTTACAAAAATATTGGATATTCACAAGATGATACATATTTTTCACCAGATGTTAAGGAGTCTGTATCAGATATTTTACATGATCCACAGACATCAGGTGGTTTACTTGTTTCTGTTGCAAGTGAGTTTGCCGAAAGTCTGGCAAACGAAATGATAAAATGTGGTGCAATTGTAGCAGAAATAGTAGGGGAAGTAGTTGAGAAAAAGGAAAAATATATAGAGGTATATTAAAAAAATACAAGGTACTTAAAAATAAAATATATTTAGGTGTGAGGTTTTATATGAGTGAGAAAAAGAACAAAAGAAGTTTATTTGCTGAGTTACCATCAGTTGATGAAATATTAAATGATAAAAGGATTGTAAGGTTGTGTGAGGAACTTCCTAGGAATATTGTAGTGGAGTCTGTTAGAAATACAATAGATAATTATAGAAAAAAAATTGTAGACCTTCAAGAAAGTATGGTTGAAAAATTTGAGGTTAACTCTGAAATAATATTAAAAAATAGCGTAAATAACGCTAATAAGAACTATCAACTTTCACTACAAAATGTCATTAATGCAACAGGAATCGTTGTTCACACAAATCTAGGCAGATCACTTTTAAGTGATAAAATTAAAGATGAATTATGGGGTGCAGCTTCAAGATATACAAACCTTGAATACGATATTGATAAGGGGAGCAGGGGATCTAGATATATTCACCTTACAAATATGATAAAAAGGCTGACAGGGGCTGAAGATGTTCTAGTTGTAAATAATAATGCTGCTGCTGTATTACTAGTTCTTAGCACTATGGCAAAGGGTGGCGAGGCCATTGTTTCAAGAGGAGAATTAGTTGAAGTTGGTGGAGCTTTTAGAATACCAAGTATTATGGCTCTAAGTAATGCAACTCTTGTAGAAGTAGGAGCTACAAATAAGACTAGGTATTCAGACTATGAAAATGCAATCACTGAAAATACTAAGGTGTTGATGAAAGTACATACAAGTAACTACAGGATAGTAGGTTTTTCTGAAAGTGTATCGCTTGAAGAAATGAGAGAAATGGGTGATAAATACGATATTCCAGTAGTTGAAGATTTGGGAAGTGGAGTTTTTATAGATCTTTCAAAATACAATATGACTTATGAGCCTACAGTATTTGACTCAATAAACAAGGGTGTTGATGTCGTAAGTTTTAGTGGTGATAAAATGCTTGGTGGACCTCAGGCAGGAATAATAGTAGGTAAAAAGAAGTATATAGAAAAAATGAAAAAAAATCAGCTTACAAGGGCGCTTAGAGTTGATAAAATGACGATTGCTGCACTTGAAGCTACTTTAAGGTTCTATTTGGATGAAGAAAAGGCAATAAAAGAAATACCTACATTGAAAATGTTAACTTATAATGATGATGAGTTGAAAAAGAAGGCTGATGACCTTTACTCAACTATTATAGATAATATAGGCGAAAATAATGAAAAAATTAACGTATCAATAGAGAGGTGTATGGGACAAGTTGGAGGAGGCTCTATGCCTACTGAAGAGCTTGAATCTTATGCTGTAGTTCTTCATTCGGAAAAAATTAAGACAAATATGTTAGAAGAAGAATTTAGACTTGGAAAATATCACGTGATTGCAAGAGTATATGAAGATAAGTATGTTTTAGATGTTAGAACTATTTTTGAGGAACAATATGAGCATATAGCAGAAGAACTAGTGAGAATTTTGGGGGAAGTTGATTAATGAAACATATAGTAATTGGTACTGCAGGTCATATAGATCATGGAAAAACAAGTTTGATAAGAGCTTTGACAGGCAGGGAAACGGATACTTTAGAAGAAGAAAGAAAAAGAGGTATCTCAATTAATCTAGGATTTACATATTTTAAGCTTCCTAATGATACGACCGTTGGTATTGTAGATGTACCGGGGCACGAAAAATTTATTAAGAATATGCTTGCTGGTGCTTCAGGTGTGGATATGGTATTACTGGTTGTTGCTGCCGATGAAGGAATGATGCCACAAACTGTGGAGCACATCGATATTCTGAGCTATTTAAAGATAAAAAAAGGTATTGTAGTGATGACAAAATGTGATATGGTCGATGATGAGATGCTTGAACTAGCAGAGGAGGATATAAGAGAAGGTTTAAAGGGAACTTTTCTAGAAAACTCGGAGATATTAAAAGTTGACTCTATCTCAAAAAGAGGAATTGACGAGCTAGTGAATAAAATTTCGGAAATGAGTGATGAAGTTGAGGAAAAAAGTACTGAGTTACCTGCAAGGCTTAATGTAGATAGGGTATTTTCTGTAAAAGGATTTGGAACTGTTGTGACGGGGACGATTATAGAAGGTAAGATAAATGTAAATGATGAGCTTGAGGTTTATCCAGGTAGAAAGAAGGCCATAGTAAGAAATATACAAGTTCATGGTGTAGATGAAAATACCGCTTATGCAGGCCAAAGAACTGCAATAAATATTTCTAATTTAAAAGTAAGTGACATAGGCAGAA
>JBDHVM010000065.1:0-7385 GCA_039809725.1 Peptostreptococcus sp. | reverse complement strand
CCATTGGTCGCAAAGACTTTATATTAAACTCTATATTTTTTATTAAATCCACAAATTTTAGCCTTTCTTCTTTTTTAATTTGATGGACTACTTTCTCACTATCTATATCTGATTTTTCTAAAACAAAAGAAAGTAAATTTGACGGAAGAAGAGATTTAATGGCTTTTTTAAAACTGATATTCATATTCTTAGAAAAATCTCTCTGAATTCTCATATCAAGTTTTTCTCTACTAAGAGCAGGCTTTAAATCTAAAATAACTTTGTAGTCTGAACTGTCGTTTACAAGAGAGCTTGCTCTTTTTACAAGGGCGCCATCAATTCCATAATCTCTAAACTCCAACTCTCCCTGTTCTTCATATATTTTTTTACCATTTTTTAGTAACTTTATAGATATATTTTTAAGTAAAAATCCGACCATTTCTTTAGCTGGTACCTCCTTAGTTTCCATACCAACCAGAGCTGGATATAATTCAGTAACCTCATGATTACAATCTCTTGCAAACCTATATCCATCGCCTGTAGAACCTGTCAGGGGATATGTCATTCCTCCAGTAGATACAACAACTGAGTCAGCGTAAATTATTTCTCCACTGTTTAGTTTCACACCACGTATCTGTGATTTAGTCTCATCCAATATCATCTTTTTTACGGTTTTATTATATATTATTTTAATATTTTTATTAGATATCATCTTCTCAAGGGTTCTTACAACATCAATAGCTAAATCACTTTCAGGAAAAACCCTGTTTCCTCTTTCAACCTTTATCTTTAATCCATTTCTTTCTAAAAGATCCATCATATCGTAATTTGTAAATGAATACAAAGAGCTATACATAAAGTTTCCATTTTTATATATATTTTTTATTATATCTTCAAGGTCGGAAGCATTTGTGATATTGCATCTACCCTTTCCTGTTATTCTTAATTTTCTTCCTATCATTTTGTTTTTTTCTATAAGTGTAACATTCGCACCATTTTTTTCGGCAAAATATGCCGCAATTATTCCAGATGCTCCTGCTCCAACTATTATCACATTTTTCATACTCATTCCCCAATCTAAATTATTCAATCCACCCAAAATACCTACACGCAAATTCAATACCATCATCATCTGCATCTTTAGTAACAAAATCAGCGATTTCTTTTAGGGAATCAACTGCATTTCCCATTGCAACGGATGTCCATTCAGGCTTAAACATTTTTATATCATTTGTATTATCTCCAAAAACTACTACATCTTTGTCATCCACCTCTAATAGATCCAATATTTTCCTTATTCCAATTGATTTATCGTCTTGCTCAATTATTATATAATGATCACTGTACCTTGTATAGGTAACACTCTCTAACTCTGGTATTTGCAATTCTTCTTCTTTTGTTAAATATGCAAATCCCTTATATATTTCTTCAATATCATAATAATCTAAATCCTCTTGTACTATTGTCTTCATATATGTGTTTAGCTTCATTATCTTTTTCATTGAATCTGGAAACCTACTGTCTCTCGTGTAGCATTTTCTCTCATCTGAAATAGAAATTGCCCAAGGTATGTTTCTCTCATCGAAAACTTCTAATATATTCTGCATCATGTTTTTATCAAGTGGTCTAATATCTGCTATTCCATTTAATACTATGCCATTACCACCATCTGTAACCATATTTTTAATATCAAATTTATCACAAAATTCCTTTGCCATCACATTCATTCTTCCAGTTGCAATACTAATAAAATGACCTTTTTCCTTTAGCAAATTCAAAGTTTTTTCAGTAGACTCAGGAACAAATCTAGGCATACCTACAGCTATCGTTCCATCAATATCAAAAAAGAAATATTTTCTTTCAATCGTTTTATTTTTATTTATTTCCATATACCTTCCACCTCATAATTTCTTTATTAATCAATCTATGTATAATTGTACTAAAAAATAGCACTGATAATACTACCAATACCCATTTTAATGAATATTATTATACTTATCAATGCTATTTTTATTTTTTTATTTTTATACATCTTTAACTAATGATTGTTAGGCTTCTTCAACGATAGCAATGTAAGGTAGATTTCTATATTTTTCATCATAGTCAATTCCATATCCAACAATGAATTTATCTTCTATGACATATCCGATATAGTCAACCTTAATATCCACCTTTCTTCTTTGAGGTTTGTCTAACAATGTACATAATTTTAACGATTTTGGCTTTCTCGTCATCAAAGTATCATATAGATTTCTCAAAGTAGCACCCGAATCTATGATATCCTCAACTATAAGAACATTTTTACCCTCGATATCAACATCTAAGTCCTTTAGGATTTTTACTGTTCCAGAGGATTCTGTCCCACTTCCATAGCTTGAAACGCTCATAAAATCGATGTTTACATTTAGGTTTATTTTTCTCATCAAGTCTGCAACAAAAACGCTCGCACCTTTAAGTATTCCTACCAAAAGAATATCTTGACCTTCAAAATCTTTTTCAATTCTTTGAGCTAACTTCACTACTTTTTCTTCGATTTCTTTTTCACTTAGCATTACTCCAGCTAATTTATACATAAGTACCTCCTGTTTTATAATAAGTGTATTCCAGCCTTTGCACAATCTTTTATCATTCCGTTTGGCCAAACGCCAACCTGTACCTCGCCTATATGTGCCTTTCTTAAGAAAAACATACATATTCTTGATTGACCTATACCACCACCAATTGTGTAAGGAAGTTCACAATTTAACAACATTCTGTGATAGTCAAGATTTTTTCTATCCTCTGCATCGGCGATCTTTAATTGATTTGCAAGAGATTCTTCATCAACTCTTATTCCCATAGAAGAAAGTTCAATTACATCTTCTAAAACAGGATTGTAAAACAAGAAATCTCCATTTAAATCCCAATCATCATAATCAGGTGATCTACCATCATGTTTTTCACCAGAATTTAGTGATTTTCCTATTTCAGTTAAGAAAACAGCACCATGTCTTAACACGATTTCCTTTTCTCTTTGCTTTGGAGTAAGATGTGGCCACTCATCTTCCAATTCTTGTGAAGAAACAAATGTCACTTCTTCTGGTAAGAGATGAGTAAACTGAGGATATTTTTCTACAATATAATTGTCTGTCTTTTTGAAAACACCATATATTTTTTTTACAATACTTTCAAGTCTTTCAGTAGTTCTATCCTTTTTTTCTATGTGATACTCCCAATCCCACTGATCAACATATAGAGAATGTAGATTATCTAACTCTTCATCTTTTCTTATAGCGTTCATATCAGTATATATTCCCATACCAACAGGTATATTATAATTTTTAATTGCCATTCTTTTCCACTTAGCTAACGATTGAACAATTTCAGCTTTTTTATTCAAGAAAGGAACAGCAAAACTAACTGGTTTCTCTATTCCATTTAAATTATCATTCATTCCCGTTTCAGGTAAAACGAACAAAGGTGAAGATACTCTAAGTAAATTCAGATCTTTGCTTAACTCCACTTGGAAAAAATCCTTTAAATCTTTTATTGCTTTTTGAGTTTCTAACACATCTAATGTGCACTCATATTTCTTTGGTATTATCATAACCATCTAAGATTAACCTCCATTATTTTCTTTTACATCGGTAACACCGATGATATTAACTTATAATAATTTATTCTGTTCTATTTGTCAATGAGTTAATATAAGTAAACGTTTTACATACTCAATATGTTTTTATATATTTTAACTTTCCATTTTACGAGCTATTTTTCCTGGTTGATTATCTCTCTTTTCTAATAAACAACCTGATCTGGTTCAACTATTTTAAAATTTCCAACTCCGCTATACTTATTTCCAAATTTTGAGTAAATATTGCACCTAATCGACGCTATTTTTTCTAGAAAATAAGAATTATACGCAGTCTTAATATCTTTTTTCTTTGCATGAAGGTTTATTCCTAACTCAGTTGAAAAAGTAAGTATAAATGAGTCCACATCAGCTCCTGCAGATCCAATGAGTCTTTCTATACCGTAGTAAGACTTGCTAAGTGCCGATATCTGAGCATTAAGCGTAAAATAATCATAAGTTAACCTAGTTATTTGGTTAAGACCGAATAGTTCCATAATAAGTGATGTGGAGTTCGGCTTTGATAACTCAGAAATAATATATCCTTTATCACCTAACTTATTGATTAATACCTCATCTATTTCTCTTGAAGTTGAATAAAAATTAATATTTTTACCATATTTATCCGTTAGCATATCTATTTTATCTGATACAAATGCCTTCTTTTCTGGTTCAGTTAGATTTTTTGGTATTAAAATCTCCTCATATGGCATACCTAGTTCTTTCGACTTATTTTTAATATCTTCTACGATTTTTTCATTAGAGTTTCCTTCAACTAAAAAAGTAAAAAATCTTTCTGCTCCTAAGCTCTTAGCTAATGAAGCTATTTTTTCACCTCTGTCAGAAGAACCTGACTTAAAGTTTAGTTGAAATGTCTTAATAAGTAAATTATCATCATCTGGCAAATCCACTGAAATTAATAATAAATCTTTTCTACTTTTTTTTAATTTTTCAACATAAGGTATAAGTCCCTTTTTATTTACTGTGAAAATAACCACATTTACATCTTTATCCGCTTCGATCTTTTTAAAAAAAGCTTCTGTATTATTTCTATTTTTATCAAAATCGTCAGGCAGAGTTAAGTGCTCTATCGTAGCTACTTTACTGATATTTTTTCTTCTTAAATACTCCTTGTTTTGTTGGATTGCTTCAGCAGTATCGTATTTCGTCTTCTCATTTTCTTTTGACTCAGTAACTATTGCAATTTTTGTTGAAACATCATCATTCGAATCCAAAATGTCTGCCTTTTTATCAGCATATACACTATTACTGTTTGTTATAATGAACGAAAATATAAAGATTAATAATATAGCTATTTTATTTTTATTAATACTCATCATACATTGCTCCTTAGTATATTCTCGGACTCAATACAAGATTTCTGATATATCCAGATGACTGTCCCATTATTTTTGGAGTAATAGAAAGGTCAATGTTTCTATTTCCTCTAGCTATTAGAGATACATCCCTATAGCACTCCTCTATCATAAAATTATTTTCATACATATATCTCGCTATTTCAATAACAAGTTCTGGAGCGACACTATTTCTACCTTCTGATATTAAAGCTATTTTGTTATTTAGATTCATAGATTTTAGCTTCTCTCTAACTTTATTGTCAAAGTCTTTTCTCGCCAACTCACTGTATTCCTTTTCCAGTCCTAACTCTTTTGATATCAACTCACCGTCATTGTCACTATTCAAATTTGGAACTATGAATTTATACTCTATAGCAGATGTCAACACTGGTTTTGAAAGACGCAGATCTGAAGGAAAAATTGCAGTATCTCTTCCATTTTCATCGCTTATCTTTTTTATTTCAGATTTTATTTTATCTAAATTATCAGTTGAATTTATTCCTTTTTTAGAGAATTTTATTCCATTCTCCTCACAAAATTGTTTTGTTATTTGTATGTCTCTGTATACATCAGAATTTGTTCCACCATCTGAAAAATACAAATATATGAAATTCTTTGCATTCATTTGGTTTGCAAGCATTGCAGAAATATATCCATTATTATCTTTTTCAATTTTAAAAGCTACATCAATATAACTGTTTTTGAACAGTTTATTACTGCTATTTCCGTACATTTCCCCAATATCACCTGCTACAGTAATCACTCCAGGGAGCTTAGACTTTATTTTCTTAAATACTGGTTCCAATCCTTTTTTATTGGTATTAATAACAACAACCTTCACGTGTTTGTCGATATTATTTACAATTTGTCCTACGTCTTTATCAGTATAATCACCTTTTTTATCTGGAAGGTAGTTGATAGCAACATCTTTTTGATTAAAATACTGCCTATCAAAATTTTGACCCTTTGGAATATACACGGTTATTTCAGCCTTATTATTGGTCATATCCCCTTGTCGTTCTTTTTCACCTTGTTTTTTTTCACATCCAGAAATTAATGAAATTGTTATAATCACTAAGACAAAGGATATTAATATTCTCCTCATAACTCCTCCTCAACCTTAATAAGAGTATTCATTGAAACCTAATCCGAATATCCATTTGGATTCATGCTCTGCCATCTCCACGAATCTTCACACATATCCAAAATACTATATTGTGCACTCCAATTAAGTATTTTTTTAGCCCTTTCTACATTGGCATATGAGATATCAGCATCTCCGTCTCTTCTTTTGGTAATTTTATATGGAATTTCCTTGCCACAGGCTTTTGAAAAATTCTCAATTAATTCTAAAACACTGTAACCTCTTCCCGTTCCCAAGTTGAAATATTCTATTCTTGATTCAGATTCTAAAAGTCTTTCTATAGCCTTTATATGCCCTTTTGCAAGATCAACCACATGAATATAATCCCTTACACCAGTTCCATCAACAGTATCATAATCATCCCCAAAAACATTTAAGTGAGGTAATTCACCAATTGCTACTTTAGTCAAATAAGGCATTATATTAGCTGGTATATCAGTACTTTCTTCTCCTATAAGCCCTGATTTATGAGCGCCGATAGGATTAAAATACCTCAAAATAACTGTATTAAATCTATTATCTGAATAATAAAGATCTTCAATAATCGCCTCTCCCATAAATTTTGTATTTCCGTATGGATTAGTTGTGGTTCTATTATAATTTTCATCCACAGGCAGCTTATCTTTTGGAACATTGCCATACACAGTTGCAGATGAGCTAAAAACAAAATTATTTATTTTATGTTTTCTCATTAGCTTTAATGTATTCAGTAATGATAACAAATTGTTATCGTAGTATTTTAGCGGTTCTTTAACAGAATCACCAACAGATTTATATGCAGCAAAATCAACTACTGCATCTATTTTATTTTCAAGAAAAACACGTTCAAATTCCGAACTTCTAGTATCCATTTCATATACTTTCGGTCTCTTGGATGTGATTTTTTCTATTCTGTCTATAACAGTATGAAAGCTATTTGAAAAATTATCTACAATTATTACATTGTATCCAGAATTTAATAGCTCAACAGCAGTATGGCTTCCTATATATCCTGCACCACCTGCTAATAATATATTCTTCATAAAAAAATCCTTTCTATACCAATTTGCTAGAAACATCAGGATCGACTATTTCTATTATATTATCTTCGTCAATCTTTGTATCACTTAAAATTAATTCATCAAGGTCAATCTCTCTATAGAGAACACTTTTTTCTCTCTCTTCAAAGTCACACAATCTGTATTCTTTATTCAGTATATCACTAACTAACATAATTTTTCCTTTCCTATCTATATCCACCTGTATAATAAAATTCACTATCAATTTTCATTGTTCCAAATTTCATTAGTGAGAT
>JBDHVM010000064.1:0-7391 GCA_039809725.1 Peptostreptococcus sp. | reverse complement strand
CATTGCTTGAAAGAATTTCTGTTTTTGACAATGTAGCACTTCCGATGGAGTGTTTTGGATATTCAAAAGAAGAAATAAATAAAAGGGTACTAGAGTTATTAGATTTAGTTGGAATTTTAGAAAAGAAAGATGATAAGCCTAGAAATCTAAGTGGTGGTCAAAAGCAAAGAGTTGCAATAGCAAGAGCACTTACAATGAATCCATCTGTTCTTCTTTGTGACGAGGCAACTTCGGCGCTAGATCCTAAGACTACAAAGTCTATATTATCACTTTTACAAGAAATAAACCAAAAGCTTGGTATCACAATAATAATGGTAACACACCAAATGGAAGTTATTAAGCAGATATGTACAAGAACTGCAATCATGGATGCAGGTAGAGTATTGGAAATAGGAGATACCGAAGATATATTCTTAAACAGTACAAAAGCACTTAGAAAGCTTTTAGGTGAAGATGAGATAGTTCTACCAGCAGGTAATAATTTGAAGTTGTTATTTACAAACGATAGATCAAATGACGCAATCATTACTGGGATGGCAAGAGAGTTAAATATAGATGTTTCTATTGTATTTGGAAAACTGGAAAAGTTTAGAGATGATATTTTAGGATCGCTAATAATCAATATACCGGATGGATATGTTGATCTAGTAAAAGAATATCTTGATAAACATAATTTGAAATGGCAGGAGGTGCAATAATGAGTTTTAAAGATTATATCGTAGTGCTTTTTCCAAATGCCTTTGTTCAAACTCTATATATGATTCTAGCTCCTACAGCGATTGCATCTATAATAGGATTTTTCATAGCAATTGTACTTGTTGTAACGAAGGAAAATGGACTTAGACCAAACAAAAATGTTAATAGAGCACTTGGACTTATTGTAAATATACTGAGAAGTTTTCCTTTTATGATACTTATAATAGCGATGATTCCACTTACTAGAATGATAGTAGGCACTAGTATTGGTGAGACTGCTGCAATTGTACCTATAACAATAGGCTCTGCTCCTTTTATTGCTAGATTGATTGAAAGTTCATTAGATGAGGTTGATAAAGGGTTAATTGAAGCTGCAAAGTCTTTTGGAGCTACTAACAGACAAATAATATTCAAGGTTATGGTAAAGGAGGCTACTCCTTCAATAATAACTGGTATCACACTTTCAATTATTTCTATATTAGGATACACTGCAATGGCTGGTGCTGTTGGAGCAGGTGGACTAGGAAACGTGGCTTTGATGTATGGATATCAGCAGTTTGATGACAATGTAATGATATTCACTGTTATAGCACTGGTTATTATAGTACAAATTATACAGACAATAGGAGATAGACTATACAAGAAACTTAAATAATGTAAATTATTTTTGATATAAAAAAACAGGAGGTAATAATATGAAATTAAAAAAACTTTTAACGCTAGCTGCAGTAGCAACTGTTGCATTTTCTTTGGCAGCTTGTAGTTCATCAAAGGACAAGGCAGAAAATGCAAAACCAGATGAGGCGAAGGTAATCAACATTGGAGCATCTCCAAATCCACATGGGGAAATACTTACAAACGTTGTTAAACCGTTACTTGAAAAAGAAGGTTACACTCTAAACGTGAAATTATTCAATGATTATGTTTTACCAAATAGAGCTTTGACTGATAAATCATTAGATGCAAACTTCTTCCAGCATGTACCTTATTTAGATGAGTACAATAAAAAGAACAATACAAAGATCGCATATACTGTAAAAGTTCATCTAGAACCAATGGGAGTATATTCTGATAAAGTAAAGAGTCTTAAGGATGTTAAAGAGGGCGCTATAGTAGCAGTTCCAAATGACCCTACAAATGAATCAAGAGCTCTTAAAATACTAGCTAGAGAAGGACTAATCAAGGTTGCTGATAAAGAACTATTGACAAAAAATGATGTAACAGAAAATCCAAAGAAAATAGAAATCAAAGAATTAGCAGCTGAACAGTTACCTACATCACTAAAGGATGTATCAATCGCAGTGATCAACTCTAACTATGCGTTACAGGCTAAGCTAAACCCATCTAAAGATGCAATAGCAATAGAAGCAAAAGATTCTCCATACTCTAACATAATAGCAGTACGTGAAGAAGATAAAAATAGCGATAAGATAAAAGCTCTAGATAAAGCAATAACTTCTCCAGAAGTTAAAAAATATATAGAAGAAAAGTATAAAGGTGCAATAATACCATCTTTCTAGTTTTTACAAAATATAAACTTAGGTTAATTGCACAATCGTGCTTTACCAACATATAAATAAGACCTCTTAACTTGCCTTTGATGACAAATTAAGAGGTCTTTTATTTGTAGTTATGTCTTTATTGCTAATTAAAAAGTGACTTAAAAAATTCTATTATTTGTTGGAAAAATCCGCTTTTTTTAACTTCATTACCAATGTTTCCCGCTGTTTTTTTTGCACTTTCTAGTCCAGATAGAGTGTTGTTTACAACTGCATTTTTTGAAAGCTTTGAATCATCAAACTGATTGAAAAACTTTTGTGCATCTTTGTTGCTATTAAACCAAGACGAAGCCTTGTCAAGTAAACCGTTGAAGTCGACTTTTTCTCCAGATTCTTTTAATTTTGATTTTAGTCCGACACTGACTTTATCAAGAGTATCTTTTATCTGATTATAGTCATAATTTTGATTTCCAATATTTTGCATCAGATTAACCAAAATATTAACATCACCTGTTGTAAGGTTAACATTATAGTTATTTGCAGCTTGTGTAACTGCATTTCTTATTTCTTCTGGATTTTTTAATTTTTCCTTTATTACTTCTTTTTTTGCATCATTTACAATACCTGCTGCTTTATCCTTACCAATTTTATCGGCTAAGTTTCCTGTTGTTACAAGTTCTTGGTTTGCTAGTTTTTTCTTAGTTTCTCCAAGTGATTGTCCTGAGGATTTTTCAAATCCTATCATTATACCCGTAAGAGCACCAGTACCACTTACAGGAAATGGTGCAGCAGCTACAACATTAGCATTTTCTACTCCTGCAGTTGCAAGTGTAGATGCAATCATAGAACTGGTTACCCATGTGATATTTGATGTCTTCACGTTAATACCACCTTCAGTAGTTGGGATAACATATGAAGAAGACATTGTCACACGACCAATCTGTCTTTCTGGTGCAATTCCACCTAAGTATTTTCTTTCCTGAGCATTATTTATATAGATTATATTAGGGTTTGACTCTGATACTCCAAAATACCCCAATATTTCTTGCTTTTGTTTTTTATTAAGGTTTGCACCTAAAGTAATTACTTCTCCTGTTGAATCTGCAAAAGTTTTTCCAGCAACTGTAAAGAACAATAGCATAGAGAATACTACAGAAATAATATTTCTAAATTTTTTCATTTTTTTACCTCCAAAATTTAACATCATATTCTATATCTTTTTTATTGCTTAATATAGAGAATATACCATGAATCTTAACTTTCGCTTTATCAAATAATAAACTGTGACTTGAAGTTATGAAGTAATATCATAATTTGCAATAACGAGTAATATTAATTTTATAAATTAAAATAAAAACAAATAAGAAATAAATAAAAAATAAATAAAAAATACGAAGATAAATACAAAATAAATAAGAAATAAAACGATCTTATATAATGGTTGTCAAGACGGTATATTAAGATGATGAATAATAATAACTTTGTGTAGATATTTATGTGGTTAAATCATATAGACTTTAAATATACTCAGTGGTATAATTAAGTTAATCTTAAAGAAAATTGAAAGGAGACACCTATGTCAAAAGAATTAGTTAAAGATAGAGTTGTTGAATATTTAGTTACAGAGTTAGAAGTTCCAGAGGGATGTATTGAAATAGATACTCCTCTGTCAGAGTATGAAGAGGGAGTAGAGGGAATTATCGATATTACTGTCGTAGTAGAAGACGAAACTGAATCATTAATACCGTTAATGGTGATTCATTGCTTAGATGATGATGTTGAGTTGACAGAAAGCGTTGTTCAGGCTCAGATGGATTATTTAGAGTTAATTGATGAGACAACACATGTAGGAAGAATAATTCTTACAAATGGTGATCAGATGATGTATGCCGACTGGAATGGTACTCAGCCTGAGGATGAAGAAGGTCTGCCTACATATGAGACAATGATAGAAGAGTATAAGCAGTATGAGGAAGAGTACGAAAAATTTATTGCTGAAAATCCAGAAGCAGCCCACGATCACGAATAAGTATAAAAATATATAATATCTTTTATGATCCTATTAGAAAATAATTTTTCAGAATACTGAAAAAAATTTCAAGACTTTGCCGTTAAAATACGGTAAAGTCTCTTTTTTTTCAAAAAAAAGAGTCGCATTGTCGACCTTGTGAGTCGCAAAATGCAAGGTGTTTGAAAGAAATGTAAAAAATGAAAAAAATAATCAAAAATATTGGTTTTAGTATTGACAAAACATGTGAAAACATTTACCATATTCTTAAGGAAATTATTTCATAATATTATTTTAAACGTATAGGAGGTAAAAAAATTATGATGAAGTATATGCAAAGAATGGGTAAATCGCTGATGCTACCTGTTGCTGCTTTACCGGCGGCTGCTATCCTTATGGGAATAGGATATTGGATTGACCCTACTGGTTGGGGGGCAAATAATATTATCGCTGCATTTATGCTAAAAGCTGGTGGTGCACTTATAGATAATATGGGAATTCTATTTGCAATAGGTATAGGTGTAGGTATGTCAGATGACGGTGATGGAACTGCGGGGCTTGCAGCGTTGGTATCATGGTTAATTATTACAACACTATTAAGTTCAGGTTCAGTAGCAATGTTTATGGGATTAGCAGATCCTACAAAGGCACCAGTTGCATTTTCAAAGATCGCAAACCAGTTTATAGGTATCGTAGCTGGGCTTATAGCATCACACAGTTACAACAGATTTAAAAATGTTAGACTTCCAGATACACTTGCATTTTTTAGTGGAAAGAGATCTGTAGCAATAGTTACTGCTTTATTTTCTTTACTTGCGGCTGCAATACTATTTTTTGCTTGGCCACCAATTTACAACGGATTAGTAACATTTGGAGAAAGCATAATATCTCTTGGTCCTGTAGGAGCAGGGATTTACGGATTCTTAAATAGACTACTTATTCCATTTGGTCTACACCACACTGTGAACTCAGTGTTCTGGTTTGATGTTGCAGGTATAAATGACCTTGGCAAGTTCTGGAATCCAGCACTAGGAGGAATAAAGGGGCAGACAGGAATGTACATGACAGGATTCTTCCCAGTAATGATGTTTGGTCTTCCAGGAGCTGCACTTGCAATGTATATGACAGCTAAATCAAATAAAAAGAAAATTGCATACGGTCTACTATTGTCAGCAGCATTATCATCTTTCTTTACAGGTGTAACAGAACCTTTGGAATTTGCTTTTATGTTTATGGCACCAGCATTATATTTTGTACACGCAGTGCTAACAGGAATCTTTGTTGGAATAGCTGCAGCGCTTCCAGTAAGGGCAGGATTTAACTTCTCAGCAGGTCTTGTAGACTTCATACTAAGTGCAAAGTCACCAATGGCAATGAACTTATGGATATTACTAGTATTAGGAGCAATAGCATTCGTAGTATACTTCGCAATATTCTACTTTATGATTAAGAAGTTTGACTTCCGTACTCCAGGTAGAGAAGATGATGACACAGATGCTGAATTAAGAGTTGAACTTAAGAATGATGACTTTACAAAAATGGCAGAGATAATCTTAGAAGGTATAGGTGGAAGAGAGAATGTAACATCGCTTGAAAACTGTATCACAAGACTTAGATTTGAAATCAAAGATCAGGCTGTTGTAGATGAAAAGAAGATAAAATCTACTGGTGTTCCAGGTATAATAAGACCAGGAAAAAATTCTTTACAGGTTATCGTAGGAACAAAAGTACAGTTTGTTGCAGATGAACTACAAAAATTGTTATAAATATAGAGAAAATTTGATAACATTAAATTGAAATAAAATTTGATAATATCATACTGAATATACAATATTTTTACACGTAGATAAATTTAGTAATAGTTTGATAGCATTAAATATAAAAGATGGTCAGAACATAAGTTTTGACCATCTTTTTTTATTTAAACAATTTTTTATTAACTTATTTAATACATATATAGCATCGCTAGAGTAGCAAAATTAACTCATTATAATAACTTAGTTTCATTATCTTTGCAACACTAACTTATCAGTATTGATGAAGACTTAATAATAAATATAGAGGGTATTATGACACTAATAAATAAACACCAATTATTGAAAAAAGTTTTATCTTTCTATTTCTATTTCATCAGTGTTATCATAGTATTTGTATAATCCTTGAATACCCAAATCTCCATAGCCTCTTTCGATAAGGTCTCTGTAATTTTGTAAAACTTCCTCTAAAATAGGGAGGCTGAAATTTAGACTATCTGTTTCTGACTTTGCAATATTCATATCTTTTACAAAATGCTTGATAAAAAATCCAGGATCGTAGTCATCATCTAAGATTTTCGGTGCCATATTATCCATTTGAAAACTACCTGCAGCACCAGAACTTATAGTTATAAGAGTTTTATTTTCATCTAAACCTACTTTTTTTGCATAGTATAAAGCTTCACATACACCTGAAATCGCACCAGCTATTGCAATTTGGTTTGCCATTTTAGTTCGTTGACCTGTTCCAACTGGGCCTTCATGAATAATAATTTTACCCAAGTATTTAAAAATTGGATAGCAGTTTTCATAATCGACACTACTAGCACCAACCATAATAGTAAGAGTTGCATCTTTGGCACGAATGTCACTACCAGATACAGGTGCATCTAAGAAATGCAATTCTCTTTTTCGTGCTTCTTCACCAATTTGTATTGCTAGTTTTGGGTCAGTTGTAGTCATATCGATAAGGTATGCACCTTTTCTTGCATTGGAGATTATTCCACCTTCGCTTAGATAGACTTCTTGAACATCTGCAGGAAATCCAACCATAGTAATTATTATTTTATGCTCACTGATACATTCTTTAATGGAGTCGTGCCAATTTGCACCATACTCAATTAGATCCAGTGAAGTATCTTTTGTTCTTGAATAAAAGTCAACTTCAACTCCCTTATCAATTAGGTTTTTTATCATGTTTTTGCCCATGACTCCAGCTCCAATAAAGGCTATTTTCTTTACATTTTTGGCTTTTGCATTTTCAAATTCATTCTTATTCATAATCTTTTATAGTTTTTCATAAAATTGTTGATAACTTCGACTTCATCGTAGACCGAGAAATTGTTTTTCGTGTTGATAGCAAGCCGACGAATGTTTTTTTTTTTAAATATCCTATAGCCGAGAATTCTCCTCGTTTTGTCGATGTTAGCGACT
>JBDHVM010000063.1:0-7505 GCA_039809725.1 Peptostreptococcus sp. | reverse complement strand
TGAAACCCAATAGTTTGCTCGTGGGTGAAATAGATTAACTGTCACTGCTGACGATTCGACAAGTTTTAAAGCTTCTCCAGAAACCTGACCTATGACTGAATCTCTACACTGTGGGACTAAAACAACTTCAGCTCCTAGAGCTCTCATCATTCTAGCTCTTTCCATAGAATTTCCTTCAGACATACATGCTATAAATGGGTGACCTTTTGCTTGGCAAACTATTGATAATCCAGTTCCAGTATTTCCACTTGTAAGTTCTATAACTGTTTGACCAGGCTTTAATTCGCCACTTTCTTCAGCGGATTCAATCATCTGTAGTGCAGGTCTGTCTTTTTTGCTAAATCCAGGGTTTAAATACTCAAGTTTTGCAAAAATATTACCCCTTACACCATAATGCCTTACAATTCTATTTAACTTTAACAAGGGTGTTTGACCAATTGCTTCATAAATACTATCAATATATTTTTCCATTTTATACCTCCTGAGTTATTGATTATTTTGATATGTTTAAATAATCTGAAAATAATTATTCATATTGTACTTTAAATAAATCCATTAGTCAATAAGTAATATTATAAATTGGTATTTTATTCGTAACAGTATTAATCGAACATAAAAAATACGAACATTAAAACGTATATAAAAATAGAATGATATGGAAATAAATCGATTTTTTTAATTTATTGGATAATTTTTTAATAAAATACGAATAAAAGCTTGCAAAAAAAACAAAATACGAATAAAATATAGTTAGAAGAAAAAAATATACGATTTTTGGTTATATTTTATATTTATTTATACGAGGAGCTGGTTAAACATGCAGAAATTAGAACAATTATACGAAGGTAAGGCAAAAAGAGTTTACAAAACAGAGAATGAAGATTATGTTATAGTTTCATATAAGGATGATGCAACTGCATTCAATGGACTTAAAAAGGGTACTATTGAAGGTAAAGGCGAAATTAACAACTTAATGTCAAATAAATTATTTCAGTATTTAGAAAAAAATGGAGTTGAAACACATTTTGTTGAAACACTAAATGAAAGAGATACAGTAGTTAAGTCAGTAGAAATAGTTCCTCTAGAAGTAATTGTAAGAAATGTTGCGGCAGGAAGTTTTTCTAAAAGATTAGGAGTCGAAGAAGGAACGAATTTTGACGAACCTACAGTTGAGTTCTCATATAAAAATGACGAACTTGGAGATCCACTAATCAACGATGATTTTGCAGTAGCGTTAAAACTTGCAACTAGAGAAGAAATAAAAATAATTAAGGAAGCTGCTTTAAAAGTAAATAAGTTATTAAAAGAATTTTTCATTGAGTCAAATATTAAGCTAATAGATTTCAAACTAGAATTTGGGAGATACCATGGGAAAATAATTTTAGCTGATGAGATTTCACCAGATACTTGTAGATTATGGGATAAAAATACAAATGAAAAATTAGATAAAGACAGATTTAGAAGAGATATGGGAAATGTTGAAGGTGCTTACCTAGAGGTAAGAAATAGACTTGGTTTTTAAGGGATAATGATTATGAGAGAAGATATAATGAGTGGTTTAGGAGAAGAATGTGGCGTATTTGGAGCATACGATTTTGATTGTGAAGATGTTGCCTCATATATATACTATGGATTATTTGCCCTACAACATAGAGGGCAGGAGAGTGCAGGTATTTCAGTAACGGATACAAATGAAGATTGTAAAAATGTGATGTTTCATAAGGATTCAGGACTAGTGAATGAAGTGTTTAGTAAGAGAACATTGAAATCTTTAAAAGGAAACTTAGGCGTAGGACATGTAAGGTACTCAACTGCTGGTGGTGGCGGAAGAGAAAATGCTCAGCCATTCGTTATTCATTATATGAAGGGAATCCTTTCAATGGCACACAATGGAAATCTTACGAATACGGAGGAGTTAAAACAAGAGCTTGCCACTACAGGTGCGATTTTCCAAACGACTACTGATTCGGAGGTAATTGCATATTTAATTGCTAGGGAAAGACTTCATACATTATGTATAGAAAATGCCGTTAAGAGTGCTGCACAAAAATTAAATGGGGCTTTTTCGCTTGTAGTTGCCAGTCCATCAAAACTGATAGGAGCAAGAGATCCACTTGGTTTTAGACCTCTTTGTATAGGTAGAAAAGATAATATACTATTTTTGAGTTCTGAATCTGCAGCACTAGATACAATTGGCGCAGAGTTAATAAGAGATGTAGAACCAGGGGAAATAGTTACGATAAAAGATAATCAGATTTATTCTGACAGAATTTCTGATGTAAAAGAAACTTCTAGATGTATATTTGAATATATATATTTTGCAAGAACTGACAGTAAGATAGACGGTCAAAGTGTATATACCTCTAGAGTTGCAGCTGGGGGAATACTTGCAAATAAATTTCCAGTTGATGCTGACTTAGTGGTTGGTGTGCCAGAGTCTGGACTTGCAGCAGCAGTTGGTTATTCGCAGGAGTCTGGGATTCCATATGGTATGGCATTTTACAAAAACAGTTATGTTGGAAGAACATTTATAAAACCTAGCCAAAACGAAAGAACGGCTGGTGTTCAAGTAAAACTTAATGTCATTAGAGAAGTTGTAAAAGGAAAGAAGATCGTTATGGTTGATGATTCTATTGTTAGAGGAACGACTATTAAAAATATAGTAAAGATGTTAAAGGATGCTGGGGCTACAGAAGTGCATGTTAGAGTGAGTTCACCACCATTTAAGCATGCGTGTTATTATGGAACTGATGTTCCTAGTAGAGAGAATCTTGTGGCGGTTAATCACAGTATTGAGGAAATTAAAGATGCTATAAATGCTGACTCGCTAGGATATTTAGATGTTGAGGATTTAGGACAATTAGCACCAGGTCTAAGTTATTGTGATGCTTGTTTTACAGGCAATTATAAAGGTGGAATACCGACTGACCCAACGAAAACGACATGTTGCCGTTCAATGGGAGTATAATATAATTACAAGACACTATTAATGATAAATATAATGAAAAACCTATAGGTATGAACAACAACTTTAAAGAAGTATTTTAAGGTATGTTCTAACTGATAGGTTTTTTATTATTTAAATTAAAAAATGAATATTATTAGGATAATTGTAAATACAAATGAATACACTGATTAAAATAATAAAATTGACTATAATGCAATTGATGGTTTATAATTTATGATAGGGCTTATACACAGAACAGTTCAAATACATAAGTGTAAAGAGTATTTATACATTAATATACAAGTATCTATTGAAAAGATAGAGTATATAGATTCTTACTAAACAATAATGATATATTAATATATATAAACAAAAATATATAAACAAAAATATATAAACAAAAATATATAAACAAAAATATATAAACAAAAATATATAAACAATGGATAGATAAATAATAATAGATAAATAATAAAGTGAGGTATTAAGATGATTTTGATTTTAGCCGAAAAACCTTCTGTTGCCAAAACGATAGCATCATTTCTAAAGGCTAATTCAAGAAAAGATGGTTATTATGAAGGAAGTAACTATGTTGTTACTTATGCAGTTGGTCATTTAATATCACTTTTTGATATGAAAGACTATGACAAGGATAAATATTCAGGCTCTTGGAAGATGGAAAATTATCCTTTTATTCCTGAGAATAAGTTTGAGTTTAAAGTTGATAAAGATAAAATGAAGCAGTTTAAAATTGTTGAGTCATTAATAAATAGAAGTGATTTGGAATATATAATAAATGCTACAGATAATGATAGAGAAGGGGAACTGATTTCTTTTCTAATTTTTATGATGGCAAAAAATAAAAAGCCAATAAAAAGAATTTTAGTAAACGAATGGACACCTGAAGATATTACTAGAGGTTTAAATGAACTTAAGGACGATATGGAAATGAGAAACCTTCAGGCAGCTGGATATACTCGTCTTATTACTGACTGGTTGATAGGAATTAACTTTACTTGTGCTGCAACACTAAAGTATGGAAATGGCAAGTTGTTAAATATTGGTAGAGTTATTTTGCCTACGGTTAAACTAATATATGACAGAGACATGGAAATTAAAAACTTTGTTCCAGAGAAATATTTCGAGATTGAAGGTAAGTTCAGAAGTAAAAATGGTGATTATATCGGAAAGTTGCAAGTAAAAAAGAACTCTAAGTTTGATACTTTTGATGATGCAAAAGCTGTTATTGACTGTATTTCATCGAAGGAAGGTATTATTTCTGAAAAGAAGGTTACGAAATCAAAGGAGTATTCTCCGAAGTTATTTTCACTAACTTCTCTACAAGGGTTTATCACTTCAAAGTATGCGAGTTTTACCTCTGATAAAGTGTTGAATATATGTCAAAACTTATATGAAGGTAAAGGTAAGGGGGGGTTTATTACATACCCTAGAACAGACTCTGTATTTCTAGAAGAAAGTTTGGTGGGTAAGGTTCAAAAGACACTCGAAATAATAAAAAAAGGACATCCATGTGAGGAAAATATAAAGTTTTCTAAATCAAAGAGAGTTTTTGACTCTAGTAAAGTAGAAAGCCACAGTGCGATTATTCCAACGTACATCATTCCACCAGATTCATTAACAAAAGACGAAAGAATAGTATATGATGCGATAAGGGATAGATTTTTGGCAAATTTTATGCCACCAGCAGAATATGAAAATACAGAGATAAAGACTGAAGTAGATGAGAATATTTTTGTTTCAAAGGGAAAAGTGTTGGTATTAAAAGGTTATTTAGAATTGTATGGAAAAGATTCAAAGGGGAATCTATTGCCGTATGTTGAAAAAAATGAGGTAGTGGATTTACTTGAAATAAATCCAGTAGAAAAAAATACTTCACCTCCGAAGCCTTACACTGAGGATTCTCTTTTAAAAGCTATGAAAAACTGTGGCAAAAATGTTTCTGAAGATGATACGACAGTTTTATCTGGATACTCCATTGGTACATCGGCAACAAGGGCAGACGTATTAAAAAAAATAGCTCAGGTGGGTTATGTAGTCAAGAAGGCAAAGAACTATTCTATCACTGAACTAGGTATTAATTTGGTAGAAATTTTTCCTGTAAAAGATTTATTTGATGTTGACTTCACAGGCAAATTAGAGAAGAACCTTTTAGATATACAAAAAGGGAACTTCAATAGAAAAGATTATTTGAATATGATTTGCCAATTTGTGTATGAAAATGTAAATAATATAAAAATAGGACCCAATAGAAAGATAAATACAGAAAAAATAGTTTATAACCCAAAAACAAAAAAATACGTTTTGGAAAGTAAACTTAAAAATAGTTTTAATAAGGTAGGTAAAGAAAAAAATACTTCAGAAAATGATAAAGTTGTAAAAAGTACAATAAACAATAGCAGAAATAATTTAGAAAAAATAAATACAACTAAAAGAATTGATGAAAGCACTGGATTAGAAATAATTGCCAAATGTCCACTTTGTTCTAATAATATTTTGGAGTCTGATAAAGCCTTCGCATGTGAGAACTATAAAAAATGTGGATTTACGATTTGGAAGAATGATCCACTATTTGCAAAATATAAAAAGAAACTAAACAAGACAGTGATTAAGTCGTTTTCAAAAAAGAAAATAGTCAATGTTAAAGGTTTTACAAGTGATAAAGGAGAAAAGTTTAGTGCAGATATTACTTACCGAATAGATGTAAGTAATAAACTAGTACTTGAATTTAAGGATAGAGAGTAATATAAAGAACATAATTAGTGGATACTATTTGAAGATATAAAAAATATATAGTAGTTATTTACGACAAATATAGACAGAAAAATAAAGATTATAGGAGATAAAATGTCACAAAATAGATTGGGTGGTTCTGGATGTAATATTCTAGTTCCCGATGAGGAAAAAAAGACTTTAAAAGAAATTGAAAAGAGTATAACAAAGAGATATAGAAAAAAAATATGGTCAAAATTTATTAAGGCTATAAAGACATACAATCTAATACAAGAGGGAGACAAGATTGCAGTTGCAATTTCAGGTGGAAAAGATAGTATTCTGATGGCAAAGATGTTTCAAGAGTTGCAAAGGCATTCACAGGTGAAATTTGATGTAGTATATTTAGCTATGGATCCTGGATATCATAAAAGCATAAGAGAACTCTTAGAGGAAAATTGCCGATATTTAGATATTCAACTAGTAACTTTTGATTCGAATATATTCGAAGTTGCAGATAGAATTGCTGGTGACTACCCTTGTTATATGTGTGCAAGAATAAGGAGAGGGGCATTGTATGATAAAGCAAAGTCTCTAGGGTGTAATAAGCTCGCTTTGGGTCATCATTTTGATGATGTAATTGAAACCACTATGCTTAACTTACTCTGCGCTGGAAACTTTAAAACTATGCTTCCTAAGTTAAAGTCAACTAATTTTGATGATATGGAACTAATAAGACCTCTTTATTATATAAGAGAAGAGGATATAGTTAAGTGGATAACTTATACAGGAATATGGCCTCTTAACTGTGCCTGCATGGTAGCAGCTAAAAAAACAGGAAATAAAAGGTATGAGATTAAAGATTTGATAAAAAATCTGTCAAATGACTTTGTCAATGTAGAAAAGTCCATTTTTAAAGCTGCAGAAAATGTGAATGTGGACTCAATATTAGGATGGCAATTGGAAGGTGAAAAGCATTCATTTATGGAAAGATTTTAACAGTTTAATATTTTAAGAGTATTTTCCAGTAGGAATAAGACGAGAGATACAAAACTTATATAAAACAAGGAGGAAAGTATGAGATTATATAGTGATGAATACGTGGTTGTTGATTTAGAAACCACAGGGCTTAGTCCAGAAAACGGATCTGAAATAATTGAAATTGGAGTAACTGAAATAAAGTCAGGTAAAATAGAGTTGAATTATTCAAAATTAATTAAGCCAAATGGATTTATTACAAACGAGATAACTCAAATTACAAATATTACAAATGAAATGGTAGAAGATAAGCAAAGTTTAGAGGAGGTACTTCCTAAGTTTAGAGATTATATAGGCGATAGAACAATAATTGCTCATAATGCAAAGTTTGATATAAAATTTTTAAACTTTTATCTTGATAAACTTGGGTTAAAAAGAATTGATAACTATATATGTACAATGGAATTACTAAAACAAAATAAGAGATACAAAGGTGTAAATAAGAAGCTTTCTACAGCTTGTGAATATTATGGTATAAAGAATATAAATGCGCATAGAGCGTTTTCAGATACTTTTGCGACTGCAGAACTTTTTTTGATTATTAGAGATGAACTTAAATAATAAAATTCTGACTAGATTTAGCATAAGTAATATTTGTACCATTAATTTAATTTAATGTGATATAATGGTAATACAGGTTTAAAAATATTTAAAATAATCAAGGGGGGAATATGTCAGATAACTTCGATAATAATAAAATAAGACGACGAACTGTTTCTTCAAAGAGTCAAAATATACCCACTGATGATAAAAATAATTTCAATAGGCAGAGTAAACAACTAGAAGACAA
>JBDHVM010000062.1:0-7532 GCA_039809725.1 Peptostreptococcus sp. | reverse complement strand
GAAGTTTTCTCTCAGAAACTTATGGGAGAAGGGTTTGCGGTTGAATCATCAGATGGAGATATTTTCGCTCCAGTATCAGGTGAGGTTGGAATGATATTCCCAACTAAGCACGCTGTAATAATAGCAACAGAAGATGGACTAGAAGTTCTTATCCATATGGGTATTGACACTGTTAAATTGAATGGAGAAGGATTTGAAATGTTCTGCGAAGTTGGCCAAAAGGTAAAAGCTGGTGATAAGATAGCTCATATGAATAATGAATTTTTCACTTCAAAAGGCTATTCAATTGTAACACCAGTAATATTTACAAACCTACAGTCAGGAAAAGTAATAGAAGTGGCAGCAGGAAGTGTATCTGCAAAAGAAACTTCGAGAATTGCTGTAAAATAATATCAACATAAAAAAGTAAATTATAATAGTAATAGAAAACAAAACACGATAAATTAATAAATAAGGCATCTGTTTATAATGTAAATCCCGTAAAGGTGAAAAGCATTAAACGGATGCCTTATTTTTAAATGCATAAAAATTATTGAATAATACGTATTATAATGGTATACTAAATATAAATGAACTAAGTTCATTTATTGAAGGAGGTGCTAAAATGAAACAGAAATCATCTTCGAAAGAGGACATTCTCTTTGTTGCAAAGAATATGCTTATAGAAGAAGGTATAGATAAAATAAATATAAGAGGAATAGCGGATAAATGTAAACTTTCGACAGGAGCATTATACAATTATTTTTCTTCTAAGGAAGATTTGATGATTTCGCTGGTAAAATCAGTTTGGAAAGAGATATTCACTGAATCTGATACAGATGATAAAACTTATATAGGTAGAGTCAAGTTCTTTTTGAAATGTGTAAAAAATGGTAAAAAAAAATATCCGAATTTTTTTGGTAGCCATATGTTTTTGATAGATAGTGGTTCAAAGGGAAATGGAAAACTTGAAATGAATAGGTACTTTACCCATCTTGAAAAAGAGTTGATAAAAAGTCTATCAGAAGACAAAACTGTCAATATAGATGATTATACCAAAAAAAATATTGCAAAAATTACAGTAAATATTATTTTGTCACTATTTATTAGAGATATTGATGAAAAGGAAATACTCTGTGCCTTAGAGAGATTCTTAAAATAATAAAATTATGTAAGAAAAGAAAGAATATAAAATTATAAAATGAATGGAGGTAAGACACTATTTATTTGTGTCAAAACTTATGAAAGTAATATTTGAATCAATTTTTGATATAGCGTATTTGACAACTGTTATTACACTTGGTTTTAAGCTTTTTAAAAATGCAAGCTCAAAAGATGGAAGAATTTTTGGATTTATGGCGATTATTTTAGGTTGTGGTGACGCCTTTCACCTTGTACCGAGAGTAATTGGATTATTAAGTGGTAAGGGGCTTGAGCATTTTGCATTCTCATTGGGAATAGGAAAATTTGTTACATCAATTACGATGACAGTTTTTTATTTGTTGCTTTTTGAAGTTTACAAGATAAGATATAAAGTTGAAAATATAAAAAAAGTTGCTATAGCGATATATTTCTTGGCTATATTAAGAATTTTACTTTGTTTAATGCCTCAAAATGAATGGACAGTATATGAACAACCATATGTTTGGGGTATATACAGAAACTTACCATTTGCTGTTTTAGGCTTTTGGATAGCATTTATGTTTTATAAAGCACAGAGAGAAAACCGTGATATTGCATTTAAAAATATGTGGTTGACGATTATTCTGAGTTTCGGATTTTATATACCTGTAGTGCTATTTGCAACCTTTAATCCTACAGTTGCAATGCTAATGATACCAAAGACACTTGCATATGTTTGGTCAGTATTAATAGGTTATAAAGAATACAATGTATTAAGAAAAAAGAAAAGATATTTAAGGTAGAATAAAAATAGCCCTCAAAACTGATGTGTACCCTCCTTACTGGTTTGTCTAGCAAAGAAGGTACATATCAACACTTGAGGGTTTTTTATGTAAAAAAGATATAAAAAATTGAGTTTTAGGTTTCGCTTTTAATTTTTCTATATACTTTAGATATTGGAAATCCCATAACTGTATAATAATCACCATCGATCTTTTTTACAAGTAGAGAACCCATATCCTGTATGCCGTAGGAACCAGCCTTATCAAATGGTGATTTGGTTTTTATATACATATCAATTATTTGTTCTGTAATTTCATTAAATTCGTGAAAAGTGACCTCAGTATAATCGGAAAAACTATCTATTTTTTTATTTGAAATCATACAGACGGAAGTGTACACTCTATGAGTCTTGCCACAAAGTCCGATTAGCATACTCTTAGCCTCTTCAAAATTTTTTGGTTTTCCAAGGATCTTATCATCTTTTACAACAAGTGTATCAGATCCAATTACTAGTAAGTTTTTATTATTTTTATATTTTTCATAGATATAATTTGCTTTTTCATATGCCAAACACATTGTAATTTCTTCAGCCATACTATAAAAATTCTTACTTTCTTTTTTATTAAGGATTTTTTCGACTAAAAAATCCTCATCAATATCTGAACTTTGTGACTGGAAGTTTATTCCTGACATTTTAAGTAATTCTATTCTTCTCGGTGATTCACTAGCTAAAATTATTTTCAAATTATTTCCTCCTATTTTTTACTTATAATAATACCAAAAAAGCAAATATTAATAAAGGATTAATATTTGTTAAGGCAGTATTTAGTTATAAAAAAGCAAAAAAATATGAAAAATATTCATTTTTTAGGAGTTAACAAAATATATCGTAAAAGTTGTGATATAATTAAGAAGGTAATTATTAAAAAAAAATAAAATTCGTAAAAAGTACAATTTATCTAAAAGATATTTGAATATAGAGATTAAGAGGTGGAATATGAGTGAATTAAAAATACAGCCGATATTATGCGGTGGGGATCTAAATTGTTACAGTGTTGCTAGAGCGTATCATGAACAGTATGGTGTAAAGTCTATTGCATTTGGTCGCTATCTTTTAGGTGCTACCAAAGATAGTAAAATTATAGACTTTAGAGTAAACTCAGATATAAATAACCCTGAAAAGTTTGTACAAATACTACTTGATGAAGCTAATAATCACAGTGAGGATGTCCAACTAATTTTGATGGGGTGTACAGATGAATATGCAGAATTAATAATAGATAACAGAGAAAGGTTAAGCGAGAAATTTGTTGTTCCATATATAGATAGTAAACTTAAAGACAAGTTGGTTGAAAAAGAGTCATTTTATTCAGTCTGTGAAGAATATGGGCTTGATTATCCAAAGACATATATATATAACAAAGGCGATGAAACAAGAGATTTTGGATTTAATTATCCAATAATAATAAAGGCATCTGATAGTATTTCATTTTTTCAACATTCTTTTGAAGGTATGAACAAAGCATATATTGCCAATACAAAGGAAGAATTAGAGGTGATTTTGAAGGAAGTTTATTCTCATGGATATGAAAAAAGTATGATAATTCAGGATTTTATCTCTGGAAGAGATGAAAATATGAGGGTATTGACTTGCTATTCTGATAAAAATGCTAAGGTGAAAATGATGTGTTTAGGACATGTACTGCTTGAAGAACACACACCTAAAGGTATAGGAAATCATGCGGCAATTATCACGGAATATGATGAAGCTCTAATGGAAAAATATAAATTATTTCTTGAAAAAATAGGGTATGTTGGTTTTTCAAATTTCGATATTAAATATGATGATAGAGATGGAAAATACAAAGTTTTTGAAATAAATTTAAGACAGGGAAGAAGTAACAACTACGTGACATCTTCTGGAAATAATATTGCAAAGTACGTTGTAGAAGACAGAGTGTTAGATAAAGAAATGGAACTTAAAATACAGAAAGATGAGTTTTATTGGCACGTTATACCAAATTCTGTAGTTTACAAATACGTTAAGAATACTGACCTTGTAAAAAAATGTAAGGATTTGGAATCAAAAGGAAAAAGTGCTTCAGCTTTTGAATACGAGTATGATTTAAAAGGAAACTTTAAGAGAAAGTTATACATTTTTTTATATAATATAAATCAAAATAGAAAGTTTAAAAAATATTGTAAGTAATTAGGAGAAATATATGAAAAAAAATAAAACGGTGGGTGTATTAGGTGGTTTAGGACCTATGGCGACTGTGTATTTTTATGATATGGTAGTTGAGATGACAGATGCACATAAAGATCAAGAGCATGTCGATATGATAATAATGAATAGAGCGACAACACCAGATAGAACAGATTATATTATCGGAAAGTCATCTGAAAATCCGTTGGAATATATTGCAAAAGATGCAAAGCGTCTGGAGGATGCAGGAGTTGATTTTCTTGTACTGACGTGTAATACAGCACATTATTTTTACAGGGAAATTAGCGAATGTGTTGGAATACCAATGTTAAATATGATAGAGGAAACTGTAGAGCATGCGATTAAAAACGGTCATAAAAAAATAGGGATTTTGGCTACAACAGGAAATATAAAAATGAGTCTTTATCAGGATATGTGCAAAGAAAAAGGTGTAGATTACTACGTGCCAAATGATGAAATACAGTCAAAAGTAATGAAAATTATTTATGATGATGTTAAATCAGGTAAGAAGGCCGACATGGAAGATTTTAATAGTGTAGTAGAGTCGCTTATTATAAACGGGTGTGATTGCGCTATTCTTGGGTGTACAGAATTATCTATAATAAAGAAAGATGAAAGTTTGCCTAATGATTTTTTTGTTGACTCATCTGAAGTATTGGCAATGAATACAATAGTTAAGTCAGGTAGGAAGTTAAAAAGAGAGATAAATATTTAGATAAGAGGTGTAGATGAATGAAACTAAGCGAAATACTAGAGGGCTTAGAATTTAATATAGATTTTTCTGAGGAAAAACTGGAACAAATTGAAATAAGTGATATTTCATATGATTCAAGAGCTGTTGTAAAAGACTGTATTTTTGTTGCGATAAAAGGGGAAACAGTAGATGGTCACAATTATGCAAACATTGCATACGAAAAAGGCTGTAGATGTTTTATCATAAATGATGACATAAATCTTCCAGAAGATGCGATTAAAATATTTGTAACGGATAGTAGAAAAGCTCTTTCAATAACTTCTTGTAATTTTTTTAAAAATCCTTCTACGGAAATAACAGTTATTGGTGTTACTGGAACAAAGGGAAAAACGACTATTGCTAATTACCTAAAGACAGTCCTAACAGAGACGGGCTTAAACACAGGTGTAATTGGGACAAATGGAGTTTTTTATAATGACTTTGAAGGAAAAACAATGAACACAACTCCAGAAAGCTATGAGCTTCAAAAAACTATTAGACAGATGGTAGATGCTGGTGTAAAATGCGTTGCAATGGAAGTATCTTCAGGTGGACTTATGATGGATAGGGTTGATGATATTGATTTTGACATTGGTATTTATACAAATCTTTCACCTGATCATATTGGACCAAAAGAACATCCAACATTTGATGATTATAAATACTGCAAGAGTAAGCTTTTTTCGCTGTGCAAACATGGTATTATTAACGTAGATGATGAAAATTCAGATTATATGATTGAAAATGCAAAGTGTGATATCGAGACTTTTTCAATAAATAAAGATAGTAACTTGAAGGCTGAAAACATCAAACTTACGAGAAGTGAAGAATCATTGGGAGTAAACTTTGATTATATTGATAAAGAAGGTAGGGCAACGAATACTCATATTTGCTCTCCAGGAGAGTTTAGCATATACAATGCATTGGCAGTAATAGCGACTTGTAGATTTTTAAATATTGATAAAAATGAAATGCTTGATGCACTCTCAGTTGCAAGGGTTGACGGCAGGGTAGAAGTTTTACCAGTTTTGCCTTATGCAACGGTTGTGGTTGATTATGCACATAATGGAATGAGTTTGGAGAATGTATTAAATACTATATTACAGTATAAGCCAAATAGACTAATCTGTCTATTTGGATCAGTTGGAGGAAGGACTGCTATTAGGCGTAAGGAATTAGGAGATGTAGCTGCAGAACTTTGTGATATTGCTATTATCACAACTGACAACCCAGACGATGAAGATCCAATGAAAATAATTGAAGACATTGCAGAGTCTTTTGTTGATTCAAAATGTGAAATTCACAAAATATCTGATAGGTCTACTGCTATACTTAAAGCATTAGAAATAGCCAAAGATGGAGATATAGTTATAATAGCTGGAAAAGGTCATGAAAAATACCAATATATAAACGGAGAAAGAGTATTCTACGATGAAAAGGGTGAAGTGAGAAAAGCGGCTAAAATTGTGTTAAACCAGAGAACAAACTAATAGAAAGGTGTTGATGTTTATTAATGGCATCAACACCTTTTATTATTAAAGATAAAGTTTATGATTAACTACTTTAAGTTTCTATCTTTCTTGTAACCTTCTTTTCTTCCAGTGAAAGAAAAAATAGCATAGATAATTCCAGATATTAATAGCGAAATAGCTACTAAAGTCTCATATCCAGCAAACTCTATCCAATAGTTGAAAATAATGATAAAACCTCCAAATAATAGAAGGAGATTAAGTATAAGTCCTACAACAAATAACTGAGTATCGACTTTTTTAAACTGTGAAACAGAGGTATAATTTTTAAGTGCGTCATATATAAACCAAATAGCCAATATATATGCAAAGATTCGGTTTACAAACATTGGTTTTGTAATAAAAACAATACCAAGTATTATAAGAAAGACACCTATTACCAATCCAACACTAGATTTAACCTTTTTAAATTCACGCTGTTTAAAATAGACATAACAAAGATGGACACCCTTTGCAATTGCGACAATTCCACCGATATATGCCAGAACAATAAAAGTGGTAATTGGTCGAATAAAAGTAAAAATTGAACAAATAACTAAAAAAATTCCAATTAGTAAATCACGTAAGCTGTTTTTTATCATTTTAGACCTCCAAATATTTATATTATTTTAATTATAACACATTTTATCATCGATGACCGATAATATTAATCGTTGATTTAATGCTGTGTATCGTTTATAATATATGATGTTGAATAGTGTGTAAATATATGAAATTTTATTCATTAATAACATATAACTCGTCATAGATATACCAATCTAATATAAAGAGAGGTATTGGTACAATTAAAATTTCAAGGAGAAGGGAAGAACCTTGTCTAAAGATAAGATTATTAGTATTTTCGAATATGAAAAATACCATTTACCTTATCACAATTGTAATGATAAAAAAATTTTGGAGGTAAAAATATGAAATTAGGTATAGTGGGATTACCAAATGTAGGTAAGAGTACACTTTTTAATGCGATAACACAGGCAGGAGCGGAGTCTGCAAATTATCCGTTCTGTACAATTGATCCAAATGTGGGAGTTGTTTCGGTTCCAGATAAGAGATTGGATAAATTGAAAGAATTATATAATTCCAAGAAAATTGTACAGACAGCAATCGAATTTGTTGATATTGCAGGTCTTGTAAAAGGAGCGTCAAAAGGAGAAGGATT
>JBDHVM010000061.1:0-7618 GCA_039809725.1 Peptostreptococcus sp. | reverse complement strand
CTGACACCGTTTCAAAATACGCATCTATAAAATGTGGTATTGTTCCAGTAAAATAAAATGGTAAAGATCCAATTACTGAGAAAACAATCCATGCCAAACCAACAATCAATATTCCATCTTTTATAAATATATCAATTTTTTTCGGTTTTTTTACCTTAAATATTATCCCTATCAATAAAAAAGCCACAGCAATTATAGCAATAGAAAGGGATGTTTCGTATTCTTTGTAAAATAGAGATACAATAGCTGGAATTATCATTAATAACCCCTCAACTTTTGCTATACTCATAATTACATACGTCATCATTTCATAATTCATTCATTTACCTCATACATTTTAAATTTTAACTATCTCATCTACATCACATAAATTAAGGTTTGATGTCACAATAATAATATTGTCATTTGCTTTGATAATGTCCTTCCCTCCTGGGATTATTATCTTATTTCCACGTACAATACTCGCTATTAAAAGATCTTTTCTCAAATTCAAATCCATAAGAGGAGTGTCTATAACTTTGCTTCCTTCTCTGACTGTAAACTCAAGAACTTCTACTTTGTCGTCAATTATTCTATATAAATAGTTTAATTTGCTCGCATATGAATCATCCATCGCCTTTACATATCTTAGTATAATATTTCCTGTTAAGTCTTTTGGTGAAATAACAGTGTCTAAATCAAAGCTATTTAGCAGTTCTTGGAAAGTCGACTGACTGACTTTTGTAACTATTTTTGAAACATTTTTTGTCTTTGCATACAACGAAAGTATCAGATTTTCTTCGTCTATTCCTGTCAAAGTAATAAACGCATCTACGTCATTTATTCCCTCTTCATCAAGTAGCTGCTTATCAGTACCATCCCCGTGTATTACCGTTACCTTTGGCAATAGGTTTGCTATTCTCTTGCAGGTTTCATAATTATTGTCAATTATCTTAACATCAATATTAATTTTTTCTAAGCTCTTACAAAGATAATATGCTATTTTTCCTCCACCTATTATCATAACAGTTCTTATTTTTCTTTTTAAACCGCCTACTTTTTTCAAAAACTTTTCTAAATTTTCATGTGTAGCCGATATATTTAGTTTGTCGCCTTCTTTTAAAACTACATTCCCATCTGGTATTACCAACTCGTTTCCTCTTTGAACGGCACAAATTAGCATTCTTATATCTATATTCTTTATTATTTCACTGATTTTTCTTCCTATCAATGGTGAATTTTCATATAGTTTGAACTCTATTAGTTCTACCTTACCTTTGGCAAATGTTTCAACCTTCATGGCAGAAGGGAATCTAAGTATCCTTGAAATCTCATTTGCAGCAACATATTCTGGGTTAATTACCATACTCAAGCCCAGATCATCCTTTATATAATTCAATTGATTGTAATATTCTGGATTTCTTACTCTTGCGATTGTGTTTTTTGCTCCCAATTTTTTTGCTAATAGGCACGAAAACATATTGATTTCATCAGAAGATGTGCATCCTATTACCAAATCAGTTTCTTCAACACCTGCTTCTTTCAATATTTCATAATCAAAAGCACTCCCATTTATACACGATACATCTTGATGTGAATTTATTCTATTTATCACGTCTATATTTTTATCAATCATAATTACATCATGAGACTCTTTCGATAACTGCTCAGATATTTTTGAACCGACTTTTCCCCCACCGATTATTATTATCTTCAAAACTAAAATCCCCCTGTAACAATATTATCTTTACCCAATCATTATAGCATATTTTGGCATCTTTAAAAGCCATAACAACAATTAGTATAATATTTCTTTAAAAAATAACTATTCATTATTTAACAACCTTGCTGTATAATTATATGTGAGAACGAAAAGTAATACTTTTCATCTTAAAAATGGAGGAGGTTTTTATGAAAAAAATGTATCGTGATTTTTTAAAAATAAATTTAAAGAAAGGTTTAATTGTTTCACTGTGTCTATCAACTTGTATCTCACTTGCAGCTTGTGATATGGGTAAATCCAAATCTTCTGGTAATACCACACAATCATCTGCCCAAAATGAATATGATTTAAGAAATTCAAAGGTGATAGGCCAGCAACAAGCCATACTCAAATTTACAACATCTGAAAAAGCTGGTGGAAGTATCTTATATGTAAACGTAAAACCTGTTGAAGGTAAATATATATATACAGTAAGCGGTATTACTAGAAAAGGTCAAAACATTGTCTTTACAATTGACGGAAAATCAGGAAAAGTAACAAAAGAAGAAGATAAGGGAATCGCTACTAAAGAAATGAAACTTAGCCTTATAGATTTTGTACCTGTTATGGATCTTGATGCAGCTGCTAAGGCTGCTGAGAAAGCTTCAGAAAATAAATATACTCAAGTTTTAGGATATACTCTATTTTTTAAAGCAAAAAGAAATGTCTATAAATTTACTTTAGGTGATGGATCTGAATCTGGCGGAAAAACTGAAGAAGTATTGATTGATGGAATCACTGGTCAAAAGTTAACTAAAAATGACCTTACTGTAGACGCTACGCCTTCAGCTACTGAAGGAACAAGCAGCAACTCTACTACAGGAACTAATTCTACATCAACTAATAGTGATAGCACTGATAAATCAAGCTCAACTAATACGACTAATTCTGATGATCAAAAAACTACATCATCTAACTCTAGTACTGATGCTACAAGTTCTAGCACAAAATCAGAGGACTAATAGGTGAAACACACCCTTAGTTGAAATGCTTATGTCGATTTTTAGCTAAAGCTAAAAATTCCTTGAGATTGACTTGTTATAAAAAACAAATCCCCTAGAATACATATTCTAGGGGATTTTTATGTTATTAATGTTCTAATATATATTTTTCTGCAGAGTGAACTGCAATTGCACCATCTGCTGCTGCCGTAATAACCTGTCTTAGAGATTTTTCTCTCACATCTCCCACTGCATATATACCAGGTGCACTAGTTATACAGTTTTCATCTGTTACTATATATCCTTGAGGGTTGAGTTTAACCATATCTTTTACTAAATCAGATGAAGGTATTCCACCTATTGCAACAAAAAGACCGTCTAATTCAATCTGTCTTTCCGCTCCATCTAGCTTGTTTACCGTTGTTATATGTGACAATTTTTCTTCTCCACTTATTTCCTTAATTGTACTATTCCATACAACTTCGACATTTGATTCAGCCAATCTACTTTGAAGAGTCTTATTTGCTCTAAGTTCATCTCTTCTGTGAACTAAATATACTTTTGATGCTATCCTAGAAAGATAAAGTGCATCCTCAACAGCCGTATCTCCACCACCGTTTACTGCCACAACTTTATTTCTATAAAATCCACCATCACATATAGCACAATATCCGACACCTCTTCCAGTAAACTTTTCTTCATTTAGCAATCCAAGTTTTCTAGGAACAGATCCAGTTGAAAGTATCACAGTCTTACTAAATATTTCACTTCCACCTGATAGTATGATTTTCTTTATATCATCCTCTACTATTTCAATTTTTTCTACACCTTTATAATCTATCTTTGTACCAAACTTTTTTGCATGAGAAAGCATCAAGTTTGAAAGCTCTATTCCATTTGTTTCTGGTAGAGCTGGATAGTTTTCTATCTCATTTGTAGATACGATCTGTCCGCCGTGGAAGTTCTTTTCAAGTATTAGGGTCTTTAGCTCTGCCCTTGCACCATAGATTCCTGCAGTCATTCCACCAGGACCTCCACCAATTATTACTATATCATATAATTCTCTATCGCTCATAATATCCTCCTTTTTCAACTGAAATTCGGATCTTTTTAAAATACAAAGACCACCTCTAAGGAATATTATACACCATATTTCTAAATTTTAATCAAAATATAGATTTATGCAAAAACTTCACCTGAAAAATATACTTTTAAAAATAATATACCAGCCAACATTAAAGCGCATCCCAGACCAGTGTAAAACACAGCCACAAAAATTGGTGGTGCAATACCTGATGAACGCAACCATATCCCTCCGCCCATCATAAATATCATTATGAAATATGACTTTAGATCAAAAAAGTGCCAAATAGGTCTGCTTTCTTCCTCATAACCGACTATTCTTTTAGTATGCTTTTTACTCATTTTATAAAACATCATACCAAAAATGCAAAAAACAGCTGCTGATAGAAGTAAATGTAAAATATTCTTACTGACTTCTTCATATGATAAAAGCCCTAGGCGAGCTACATTCACACCTGCTATTATCCAGACAATCCCAGCTACCATAAGCAATTTTCTCTTTTTTATATGAAACTTAGGACAGGCTTTCATTTAATTTTTGCTCCCTTCAGCTTTGGATAATGATACGATAAACATCACCAATCCAACTCCAAGTAATATATGTCCAATACCCGCTATGCCTGATATTGAGGCGTTAACGCCAGGTGTTATATTAGTTTTTAATACTTGAATAACTCCTCTTACAACCATCATCATAGCAGTAATAGGCAACCCTATATTATATACAACCATAAATATTCTAAACGTTTTTTGTTCTTCCAAAGGTAGCGCCAATCTAAACAAAGCCACTATCAAGAACATAAACATACCTAAAATAAACAAATGTGCGTGGACCTTCCCTAACATCGTCACGCCCGAAAAACTATTAAATTTTGTAAACTCTCGATAGAAAACTCCACCAATCATCGCTAAAATTGCGTACAATAGAGATAAATTTAAATACTTTTTCACTTACAACCACTCCTTTTCATATCTTGATATACCATAATATCCACACTTTCAGACACATCATATATCATAGAATAATATTAAATATACATTGCTCACTTTTAAATAGAGATATCCACTTAATAAATGAACATTGTTCACTTTTATTATAGTTATAAATTTATTCACTGTCAATACCGTTGCTTAAATTCCATTCCTTTTTTATTTATCTCTCAATACATAAAAATAGAGTAAGCACATGGACATGTACTTACTCTATAAAGTCCAACTTTTCGGGGTTACTCTAATATATAAAATCTCCTACAAGTTGTTCTTATTCTTTCATTATCTAATACTCGGTAAAAGTAGCCACCTCGTTGAAATTCTTTTAGTAGATTTTTAGCTAGAACTAAAAATTTCATAGTTGTTGGTATTATTATTTTAAGTTTTTATTTAATCAATATATTTTTTCTTACACCCTAGCATTGCCCCCAAAAAAATACAAATAAATTGAACATCCATTATCTTAATCATCCTATTTGAGTGTAAATAATACAAGTTCTCTCTAATAATGCTAAATGCGCTAATGCTATCAAATGGTGGCGCATTTACAAATATTAATATCAATGTAATATACACAATAAATAACACTATCGAAAGAGTACGCAATACATAGCCCGTTTTTTTCCTAATTTCAATTACTACAAAACTTTTTGACAACAAAACACCTAAAACAAAGTACATGAAAGCAAGTAGTACTTTTATTTTTATAACATACCAAACCGAATTTACATTATAGCGATACAGTAATTTCATATTATCAGGTATGTAGATAAATTCAATGTATAATATAGCAAATATGAGAAGTACACAGCAAACCAGATTTCTTACGCTCGCTTTTTCAAAAAAACTCTTCAACATCTTTTCTCCTCCCTATTTTCAATTTCAAAATAAAACGCTTCAAATAATTAGCTAATTTGCACGCTTTTTTATTCTTTCACAGTATTTTCATATGTCATTAATAATAAAGTAAAGTTTATACTATTATCTTAACTCTAAACTAAACTACTGTCAATCAAGAATAGAAAGTAGAACGATAGTATTAAGTTTTGATTGTGTTTAATATATTTTAACTTTAAACATCAATAAAACTGCTAAATTGTCTGTATTAAAATATATGTAAAAAATACATTTAAAGTATGATGCTTCATTTTCAAGATTTCTTCTTCGGATTTAGAATAAAGCGATTTTGAATCATTGAGACTATATTGCCTACTGACCAATATAATGTTAATGCAGATGGCAAGGTAAATCCCCAAATAAGAGACATTATCGGCATAATAATATTCATTATATTATTTACCCCATTAAGCTGATCTTTTTGTACTGTTTGTTTCTGCATAAGATATGTGCTTATCCCTGATATAACTGCTAAAATATAATCTGGTTTATCTAAGCTAACAACCCACAAAAAAGATGTTTTAGCAGCCGTCATTTGCATCATTGAATCAAATACCCCATATTTTAGAGGTTCTCTAAATACCCAAAATAGGGTTATTAAAATTGGCATTTGTATGATTAAAGGCAAACAACCCGATATTGGATTGACACCTTTTTCCTTATAAAGTTTAGCGATCTCTTGATTTTGTTTTTCAGGATTTTTCTTATGTTTCTCCTGAATTTCTTTTATTTTAGGGTTAATATCAGATATTTCCCTCATTGATTTTGTTTGCTTAATTGCAAGTGGCAATAATAAAATTTTGATAAATATGGTAAAGACTATAATAGACAAACCATAATTCCCAGTGAAAAAATAAACGTTTTTTAATACAGCCCCTAATAATTTTGCTAAATAATCCATTTTGTGCCTTTCTTGTAAACAATATTAATTATAACTCAGCGAAGAACGTACCTCGTTGAAACGCTTATGTAGATTTTTAGCTAAAGCTAAAAAATCCTTAAGATTTGTCTTGTTAGAGTAAATTGTTAACTTTGTTTTTTTTTTAACATTATTTTATTCCTTTTCTATGCTAAAGTCAATGTTTTTTTGAAAATTCTGATATATTAAAAAACAGAGAGTTGGCGATTATCTCCAAACTTTCCTTTGTAAAAATTAAATTTTAAATACTGCCTAATCGACATATTAGCCCTAGAAGGCTAATTTACAGATTTTTCAGCATACTCTATTGATAAAGTTTTTTTACCTTACGTTGATTTTATTGCTATATTGCATTGTAGTACAATCCGAGAATTTTTGTTTTTTTATCATAACTTATAAAAAAAACTTGACTGTACTCATCGCCTTCTGATTTTTCTTTAGAACTGTATTTTTTTATGATTAAAAAAACATGATTTTTGTCATCTACAAAATCTTTATTAATATATTCTTGGAAAATTTTATCTTTTTGTTTACTTTTATCAAATAATGTCTTGTTATTATTATTTAACAATTCTCTAAACTGAGCGAAGTCTACCTTTTTTACATTAATTAACTTTTTATCTTTGTTTGTATCAAGTATCGATTGAATAACATCACCTTTTATTTTATATCGTCTATACAATGTAGCTCCTGGATGAAACCCTTTATCTAAATTAAATTCATACAGCTTATCATAATCTAAGTCTATTCCTATCTTCCTAAGAAATCTGGAATCTACGCTATTAACATCATGCTGATGGGAAGTTTTTTGCATATCCATTCTATTAGAATGTTTATACAATAAAACCATTGTTGCTAGCACAACAAACGAAAATATTACAACAACAAATTTTTTTCTCATTATTTTCACACCTCAAACTTTCACTATCTATTCAAATGTAGCCTTATAACAAGACAAAGCTCAAGGAATTTTTAGCTTTAGCTAAAAATTCGACATAAGCGTTTCAACGAGGCACGTTCTTCGCCGAGTTATAACAAGACAAATCT
>JBDHVM010000060.1:0-7663 GCA_039809725.1 Peptostreptococcus sp. | reverse complement strand
CGATAATTACCTCACTAGGTACTTACATACCCTGGCACTGTAACGGGTGCACCCGTGATAATCTACTTTATTCGGTATCCGACTCTAAGATGTGTTCAATATATTTCTTCATGCGCTTCTCACCAAACAGCAACTCTCTGATTAAATACATATATCTACTATTTCTTTTCTTTGTCTTTTAATTATGTTGTTGTATTTGATTTTATGATATTAAAATAGAAATGTCAATACCTTTTTTTATATTTTTTTTAAAAAGTCACTTTTTTCAGATAATAATTTATATTTAATATATTATTACCTTGTTCCAATAGACCATACATATTTTATAGCCAAGGTACTAAATCAACATCTCCAAAAGAAAAATCTTTAAACCTATTCGTGTACTCGCCCTTGTAGTTTATTAAATATAAAATAATTAGTTCAATGTAGTTTATACCTAATAAAATGATATTCCACATTTCTTCAAACTCAAAAATAATATTAACCTTACGTTTGCTTGGGTGGACAACTGAGTTTCTATAATATGTAATCACATCTACTCCATCGCTAAAATTATTTATTATATCTGAAGAAAATTCAGGTACTTGAGTAAGTGAAGTGTTTATTGAGCAAATGTTTAATAATGTCCTGATATTATGACTAGCAGGATGAGAATCAAACTCCTTAGCACTAAAAACGGCTTCTGTTTCGACTAATACAATATAGGAAAGCATTTCAAGAGCTGTCTGAATAGATATAATATTATTTGCTAAGTTATTTCCATTTATTGCTTCAATATACCAATCTAGTATGTTTAAAATAGCTTGATAGTAATAACTATCTTCCATTTTTTTACAAATTAAAGAAAAATACTTCTCAAAATTATGGTAATTGGAAATGGTGCTAGTCCATTTGTATACAAATTTATAATCAGAGCTATACATTTTATACCAAGCTCTGAAAACATTGATAGAATCTTTATAACCATATGAATTTGGTATTGATACATATCTTCCACAAGAGAAACTTAAGGCTACAGAAATTCTTTGGATGATCTCATCAATTTTTTTTGTTTTAAAAGATTTACCATTCTTTTTGTATATTACACCAGAGTGAGTTATGACACTTCCTGATTTTGATACTAAGTCAGATTGTAGATTTTTATTATATCCAAAACTTTTATCTATAATTACAGTATAGTCCAAAATTGAAAACTCAATACGACCTGCGTATACTTTATCTTCATGATTCACCAATTTACCAGGTATTTTATCCATATTTATTATATCAAATTGTATGTAATCAACTAGATTATCCTTAGACTTAATTGTTATATCATTTATAAACCCAAATATTTCTCCATTTTTTATGTACTCTACCTCAACATCCATAATTTTATATCCAGGAATTTCTAAAGAAGCATTAGAAAACTTTATTGATTCAAAATCTAATGTCAAGCAGTCAAGTTTATATATTTTAGCTTGAAAGTTTATCGATGAATTTTCACCCATCTTATAAAATAATTCTCCACTGCATTTTATTGTTTCTTCACAATACAAACAAAACTTTCCCTTATAAATGCTTAGAACTTCGTTAATTCCATTATTACAGTAAATAGATTTAATTGCATTGTCAATAAAATTCATCAATTTATCCCCCTTTCAAGCTCACACTATATTTCACTTTATGATTTTAAGTATAAAATATACCTCGAAAGTACGAGGCATATTTTATTAATTTTACATTGTATAATTGTCTTATTCTACATAAATAATTGTATGAAAAATAAAACTAATAGTAATTTATTCCTTTGGCTAAATATAACTATTTAAGTCGATTTCTTTTAAAATATCTTTATCAAGTACAGACTCTTCACCATTTATTTCCGCAAAAGCGGTTGATAGCATCAATTTAATTCTATTTAACTGGTTAACAGATGTCGCCGATGCATCATAGTCTATAGGTACAATATTTGCCTTTGGGTACTCTTTTTTTATCTTTTTTATTACCCCTTTACCAATTATATGATTTGGTAGGCAACCAAATGGTTGCATACATACAATATTGTTACATCCTGTTTCCAGAAGTTCAAGCATTTCACCTGGCAACAGCCATCCCTCTCCAGTTTGATTCCCAAGTGAAACAAATCTCTCTGTGTATTTTGCAAGGTTATGTATTTTCATAGGAGGTTCAAATCTTTTACTCTTTTTTAAGGCATAATAGTACGTTCTTAAATATGTTTCAAAGACTTTTACTACAGCAATACCTTTTATTTTAGACTTAAAAGTTCCTTCTAGATTTTTATGTTTGTATACACTATTGTATGCTACAGCCAAAAAGAAATTTAATAACTCTGGTACAACTGCTTCAGCACCTTCATTTTCTAGTATTGAAATCAAATCATTATTTGCCAATGGACTGAATTTTACTAGTATCTCCCCTACTAAACCAACTCGAGGTTTTGATTCATCACTGATCTCTAAATTGTCAAAATCATTTACGATTTGCCTTATGTTATATTTAAACTCTCTTAAGTTTCCTTTTTTAAGTGATGCTTTACATATTTCTGTCCATTTTTCGTATAGTTTGTTTGAACTTCCTGGAATCCTCTCATAAGGTCTTACCCTTAGAAGAACCTTCATAAGTAAGTCACCATACACAGCACTCATTACTAACTTGTTTAGCAGCGCAATATCAAAATGCTCCAATAAACCATTATCCTCAACTCCACTTGCGCTTAATGATACTACTGGCACATTTGGAAAACCTGCTGACTTTAAAGCCTTTCTCAAAAAAGATATATAGTTTGTAGCTCTACATCCTCCACCAGTTTGAGTCATCAAAACAGAGGTGTTGTTTACATCATACTCTCCTGATTTTAGAGCATGAATCAACTGACCTATTACAATAATAGCTGGGTAACAAGCATCATTATTTACATATTTTAGTCCTTCATCTATAATATCAGAAGAAGAATTATTCAAGATTACCAAGTTTAATCCAGAATCTCGCATAGCTTTTTCCACAAATTGAAATTGGATTGGAGCCATTTGAGGAGCAAGTAAAGTATGGTTTGTATTTAATTTTGTATTTTTCTGATAAGTAATTTTATTTTCTTTCTCAGCTGAAGGTTTTTTACCACTGATTTCTCTTTCGCCTATTGCTGCTTTTAATGAACGAAGTCTTATTTTTGCAGCTCCTAGGTTATTACCTTCATCAATTTTTATTACAGTATGTATTTTTGACTTTTCAGCTAATATTTCTTCTACCTGTTCTGTAGTAACAGCATCTAATCCACAACCAAATGAATTTAATTGTACCATATCTATATTATCATAGTTTTTACAGAACTCAGCTGCTTTGTATAGCCTTGAGTGGTATACCCATTGATCTACAACTCTAAGAGGTCTTTGCATATTTGCTAAGTGACATATAGAATCTTCTGTTAGCACTGTAATTCCAAGTGAATTGATTAACTCTGGTATCCCATGATTAATTTCTGGATCTAAATGATATGGCCTTCCTGCCAATACAATTCCCTTTTTATTTTCTTTTGTGAGTAACTTCACTGTTTCTTCGCCTTTTTCCATTATGTCAGACTTAAATTTACTGTACTCAACTGTCGCATCGTCAACTGCTCTATTAATCTCTTCGCTTGTGATATCATCAAAATGATACCTCATAGCATGGAGTAGCCTCTTTTTCATTTTTTCTTTATCATTCAATGAAACAAAGAAGTTAATGTAATCTATACCTTGCTCATCAATTGAGTCTAAATTACTTTTTATAACTTCTGGATATGATGTTACAACTGGACAATTGTAATGGTTATCAGCATATATATCTTCTTTGAATTCGTGTGTAACCGATGGATAAAAAATAACTTTTAATCCTCTTTCAATTAGATCTTCAATATGCCCATGTACAAGTTTTGCTGGATAACAAACCGTATCCGATGCAATAGAATTTATTCCTTTTTCAAATACTTTCTTAGTAGATTCTGATGATAAAACAACAGAGAATCCGAGTTTTGTCAAAAAAGTATGCCAAAATGGATAGTTCTCATACATATTTAAAACTCTAGGTATACCAATTTTACCTCTTTTTGCATCTACTTCAGGCAAAGATTTGTAAGAAAATAACCTATCGTATTTGTATTTATATAAATTCACAGTAGAAGTGTTTTTATTCAACTTTGTTTTAGTATAAATCGCCTCACCGACTTCACATCTATTTCCAGATACAAAGATCTCATTATCTAAAAATTTATTAATTGTAAGCAAACATTTATTAGAACATCCTCTGCATCTTTCAACACTCGATTTTGGATCGATTTCTTTTAGTAGATTTTTTGAAAGTATCTTTGAATTAATACCATTATATTTTTCTCTTGAAATTAATGCACATCCAAATGCTCCCATCAAACCAGCAATATTCGGTCTTGTAACGTTTCTACCTATCAGCGATTCAAACGCTCGTAAAACTAAGTCATTGTAAAATGTTCCACCTTGTACAACAACATTTTTTCCTAGTTCATCAATATCCCTTAGTTTTATTACTTTAAAAAGTGCATTCTTTACAACTGAGTATGCAAGACCAGAAGAAATATCTGCAACAGTAGCACCTTCTTTTTGTGCTTGTTTTACTCTAGAATTCATAAAAACAGTACATCTAGATCCAAGATCTACGGGCTTCTTTGAGTATATTCCTTCGTTAGCAAAATCAACAACATTCATATGAAGTGACTTTGCAAATGATTCAAGAAAAGAACCACAACCAGACGAGCAGGCCTCATTTAAAATAATTTGATCAATTACAGAATCTTTTATCTTAAGGCATTTCATATCCTGTCCACCAATATCTAAAATAAAGTCTACCTTTTCGTCAAAAAATTTTGCAGCCTTATAATGTGCAATTGTTTCAATTTCACCATCATCAAATCTTAATGCCTTTTTAATTAGTTCCTCTCCATATCCTGTAACAGTTGCTCTTGCTATATAGCACTCTTCAGGTAGTTTGGAATATATCTCGTCAATTATTTTAATACACATATTAAGTGGGCTGCCCTCATTACTACCATAATGTGAGTATAAAATCTTGCCATCCTCACTTATTAGAACCGCCTTTGTAGTAGTCGAACCAGCATCTAAACCAAGGTAACAAGCACCTTCATAGCTAAATAAATCTTGAGAATCAACTGTAGCCTTTAAATGTCTATTTCTAAACTCATTATAATCATCCTCATTCTTAAATAATGGAACAACATCTTCTTCACAATTATCTTCTAAAGTTTCTACTTTTTGTATTTTATCTATTAAATTATTAAGTTTAATTGTATTTTCATCATTAGACAAGAGCGCAGCTCCTGTTGCAACGTACAATTGAGCATCTTCAGGAAATATGATATCCGAGTCGGATAGATTAAGCACAGTTGAAAATCTATTTCTAAGCTCAGATAAGAAATATAGAGGTCCTCCTAAAAACGCAACCTTACCTCTTATTGTTCTTCCACATGACAACACGCTTACAGTTTGAACCACAACAGCATTAAAAATACTCATAGCAATATCCTCTTTTGCAGCGCCGTCGTTAATCAAAGGTTGAATGTCTGTTTTTGCAAAAACTCCACATCTTGAAGCAATAGGATAAATCACTTTATATTTTTTAGCTAATTCGTTCAGTCCTGAAGCATCTGTTTTTAATAGAGACGCCATTTGATCGATAAATGCACCTGTGCCACCAGCACAAATACCATTCATTCTCTGATCAATTCCACCCGTCAAAAAAGTTACCTTTGCATCTTCACCACCTAGTTCAATTACTACATCAGTATCTGGGTTAAAATATTTTATTGCCTTTGTGCTTGAAATTACTTCCTGCTCAAATTTTACACCAATTTTTTTCGACAGACCGATCCCACCTGAACCAGTGATCACGGTTTTAATTCTAATATTACCAAATTTCTTGCTAATTTCGTTAAGTTGGTCACAAACAGCTTGCTTAACATCAGAAAAGTGTCGTCTATATTCTTTATATATTACATTATTATCGTCTGATAGTATAACTGATTTAACAGTAGTGGATCCTATATCTATTCCTAAATTATAGACTCCTTCCATTTCAATACCTCCTGAAATATCATCATCGTATTTAATAATTCCAATTGAGAAAAATCACAAATTTTATCTTTCTATCTAAATATTATAACATATTTTGTAGTTAATATATTGATAATAAATAAATATTGTATGTGATTACTGTGAATCTTAAAAATAACATTGCTTTTAATAATTTTTTAATATCAAGTGGATTTTTATATGTAAAAAGTACAAAACCGACAGAAATATATTACAATAAAATCAATTGGTATATTGTAACTTACTCTGTCGGTTTTCTTTATAAACAACTTGTTTTAAATATTACTTTTTTATATTCTTTTTCGATATTTATTTATATCATTTTATTTCTTTTAATTTTTCTTTTGCAAATTTGTTTTTATAATAAGGCATTTCTCCAAACAAAGTTTCATCAGAGTAACCCTTCTTTTTCCAAGTGCTCTTTGATGCGAAGTAGCAAATTGCACCTAGTATTATCCAACTTGCAACGATAATAAATTCCTCTTTCTTGAATCCTGATGGCAATCCTGGTATATACAGAACAAGCATTCCACTTGTAAGTATTACTGCCATAGTACCGATAAACATCGGATGCTTTAACTTATATGGTCTATCCATTTCTGGCTCATTTTTTCTAAGTAAGATAAATGAAATAGCAACAAATAGATATGCAGAAACAGCTCCAAAACTACCTGCATTTGTCAACCATGTCAACATCTCCTTGCCAAAAAAAGGTGCTACCATAGATAATATACCTACTAGCAGTATAGATACATATGGAGTGTTATACTTTGGATGTAGCTTTGAAAATGCTTCTGGAATAAGTTTTATTTCAGACAATGCAAAAATCGCTCTACTTCCACCTATAAAGAATGAATTCCAGCTACTTAATATACCTGCTGCACCACCAATAATAACAACATTCGCTGCAATATCTCTGTTGTTCCATAGTTTTTTCATGGCATCTGCCGTTACAAGATTTGCAGATTTCATTTCACTTGCATTCATTGCCATAGAAACAGCAAAAATAATTGCAATATACCAAACAGCAGCCATTACGATTGAAAATATCATTATCTTACCAATTTTTTTTAGTGGTACGTTGATTTCCTCCGCTGCTTGTGGTATTACATCAAATCCCAAAAACATGAAAGGAGTCATTACCGCTACAGATAGTACACCTTTATATCCGTCTTCGAAAAAAGGTCTCATATTTTGAGTTTCACCTTTTACAACTGCAGATGCAATCAAAACAATACCTATCGCCGCTATAACATAAGTCAAAATATTTTGAAGCTTTGCTGCTGATCCAACACCTTTAATATTGATTAATGTCAGTATTAGTGCAGAAATTGAACCAACTGCAACCCAAGAAGCATATACTTTAAACCCAGCAATAGTGTACATATACCCTGTTAAAAAGTGTGGGAATATATATTGTAAAACTGAGGGTAAAGCGCATGCTTCAAAGGCTGTTACGCCTACGTAGCTTAAAATCAGTCCCCATGTACAAACAAAAGAGCCATTCTTACCCATTGCTCTCATACTAAACTGCTGTTCTCCACCTG
>JBDHVM010000059.1:0-7676 GCA_039809725.1 Peptostreptococcus sp. | reverse complement strand
TCAAGGATTTTTTAGCTTTAGTTAAAAATTCGACATAAGCGTTTCAACGAGGCGGAAGATATGCTCACCGCCTGAAGATCCAAAAGGTACCCGCCACCTACACTTTGTTTAGAGGAGGGGGACATCTTCGCCGAGTTATAAATTATCATTTTTAAATAATTAATTGCGCTGTTATCATTAATAATACTCTATCTGCTCATCAAATACAAGTATACAGTATTATAGACAGTGTCGGGTTTTTATTGAGGTTTTATAGAGGTTTTGATCGTTTAACCTAATATTTTATTATTTTGTGTATAAAATAAAACTTTTTATTTATTAAAAAAGTCGGTGTAGTCAAATACCACACCGAACCTTCTTTATTTTTCTTTTTTATGCACATACTCTTGAATTGCGTCACACACATACTGAGCTGTTCCATCACCAAATTTGTCTATATTGTTTTTAAATTCTGGATTTTTAGCGTATCCATAGCCAATACCAGAAAATACTTCCATTGAACAATCAAACACATATTTACAAATATGTTCATGAATTTTTTTTGCTAAATCTGTATTTTCTTCAGAAATTGCATCTATTCCTCTCGACAGATTCTCAGAAAATGAAAAGAATATTTCATTAAAACCATCAATAAGTTCTTTTTCTTTCCCTTTATGTTTTTCTATAGCTCCTTCGACAACTTCCTTTCCATAAATTCCCATTGCTATTTTTTCATATTTTTTGTTGTCTTCATAATTAAAACCATTAAATTTTTCTTTCGTTGTCATCACAACTCTCCTTTCTTGATACTCAATTGTCTTTTCCAAAGTATCTATCAGCGTTAGGATTTTTTGTTTTTCTTCTTGCATCAAAATCAGTTGTTTTCTTAAATGAGGTAGGCGTTTGTTTTCATTTTGATTAAGCATTACTTTTATCTGACTTAAAGAAAATCCTAAATGCTTATAAAATAGTATCATCTGTAAATAGTCCATATCATTTTCAGAATAAATCTATTTCGATCTTACTCATTATCTTTGGAGCATTGAGCTCCTGCTCCATAAAAACATATAAGAGCATCTCTCCGAGAACAGTTTCAGCGCACGTTCCATATGCTTGTATAAATTTAACTAATGCCTGTGATCCGATGGAAGCACTTTTTCCTGAGGTAGTATACCTATTAGCTTTCGCTCTAGAAAACACATAGCTTCCTATGTTATCTACAAGATATTCTTTCAACGCTCTGAATTTAAATTTGCAGTTATTTACATCGACACCATAAATTTTGACATTTGATGGATTAGCAAGACCGGATATAGTTACTGAGGATATTTGATTAAATACACGGTCAAATATTGGATCATGAAGCGTTTTCTGCAAAGGTAAGTGCACTTCCGCTTTTGCTCTTTCAAAAAATACAGGTTCTGAGGATAACTCAAAAGACTCTACATATTTTTTATCAATTTCTTTTATTGCATCTTTGCATTCTTGATTTTTGACTTCAATTATCGCAAAGTAAAAGACCGATGCCAAAAGAGCAGATAAACTGAATGTAGAATTAATTAAGATATTATTTTTTTCATAGCCTTTAATATACCCAACCACAGTATGATCTTGAATTGTTGTATCCTCACGCAAAACGTCTTTAATAGCACGGACTACCGATTCACGTTTACTATCTTTGATCAATGAAATCACTTTAGTTTGAAATACTTTTTCTGCATCTTCAAAAGATGTATTCCTAGCAGCATCAATAACATCTGGTGGTACATTGTCACGGCCACTTTTAAGGTGTCCTGGAAGAGAACCATCTCGAAGCTCTATTGATTGGGCATATGATGAAAAGATTGCACCGCACAACAAATTATTCGTAACCTTTTGGTTACGAGCTTGATACAATATATGCATAAGTGTACCAAAACATAATCGTTTCATTGCGATGCCTCCTATTATTCTATTACAGCAATTTTTATATAATCGATCGACTCCATCACCATGACTATGCTTAATCATTAGACTCAGAGTATCTACAGTCTAGCTTGAAAGGGTTATCTTCTATATAAAATGATAGCTCCTTGTATATTTCATTATAAAATAAAGCTTTTACGACACCCCTAAAAGAGTTTATTTCCCCATTCCTCCAACTCTAAAGCTCCATTTCATTCAGTATCTCCCTAAGCTTTTTAAGTTCTTCTACGCTGAAGGTTACACCTTTGCCCGTCTTCTCATGTTCAGGTGCCCAATCTCTGATGTCATATTTAGGTTCCCTGTCATTCCAGCTGATTAAATTCAGTTCCTTTGATCAACCTTTATTGTTTTCTGAAAGTGTACCCACGGTTTCTTTGATTTCATATTCTATTTCTGCCATTATTCTTCATTCCTTTCATCAACCGTTGTGAATTCCCCAGGTTCTTCTGCAACTCTATCTGACCAGATAACTTCTTCATAAACATTTCCAGCCATTTTCTCTGCTTGCCTCATGACAATATTCATCGCTTTTAATGCTTGATCTGGTGGATAGTCATACTTGCTAAGAAGCCTCTTAATTACACGTCTCATGCTCGCTCTTGCACTTTTTCGAACGCTCCAATCAATGGTGATATTATTTCTTATAGCCAAAGTTAATTCATGAGCGATTTTCTTAAGCGTTTCATCTTCCATGAGTTCTTTAACGATATCATCCGCTGTCAGTGCATCATAAAAAGCAATTTCATCGTCGCTTAGACCCAGTTCAGCCTCTTCTTCTCGCATCTTTTTAATGTCGTGGGCCATTCTAATAAGTTCTTCAATCACTTCAGCATTTGTAAGTGCTTGGTTTCGATACTTGTTTAGAGCCTTTGTCAGCCTTTCAGAGAACTTCTCTGATTTCACGAGGTTTCTCTTTTCCATAGTTTTGATGTTGCCTTCTAATAATTTCTTAAGCATTTCTACAGCTAAGTTCTTCTGCTTCATTCCTTGAACTTCTTTTAAGAACTCTTCAGAAAGGATTGAGATCTCCGGCCTCTTTATTCCCATGGCATCAAATACATCAATAACATCTTCTGAGATGATGGATCGTTCCAGCATTTGATGAAGTCTTGCTTCAATTTCTCTTTTTGATAGTGGCGTTTTGTCCTTTTCCTTTAGCTTGACAAGGCTGGCTTTAACTGCTTTAAAATAGCTGATTTCAAGAGCCTTTTCTTTCCCTTTATCAGTTGCAGCACATAGTGCATGAGCCTTTCCTAATTCAAGAGCTGTCTTTTTAAATTCCTTTTGTTCTTCTTCTTTCTTTCCGAGAATAAAGTCCATACCACCTACAATAGTCCTCATTCTTTCCACTTGGGAGTTACCCATGTATTTCGAATAGTCATAGCCATGCATCATATCTCTTAAGATTTCCAGTTTTTCAAGCATAACAGCAACAGCAACATCCGTATCAATACCGGTATTTTGACGGTCCGTATTGGTGTATTGTTTTAAGGCGCTCTTTAAACTTTCTAAAATCCCGATATAGTCAACCACTACACCGCCTGATTTCTCTTTAAAGACGCGATTAACCCTTGCAATAGCTTGCATCAGGTTATGCCCCTTCATTGGCTTGTCAATATACATGGTATGCATAGATGGCACATCAAATCCAGTGAGCCACATGTCACGAACTATCACTATTTTAAGTTCGTCACTATTGTCCTTCATACGTTTGGCCAATAAATCCCTACGCTGTTTACCTCCTAGATGCTTCTGTAGCTTTTCATTATCTGCGGCGCTGCCGGTCATAACAACTTTTATTTTTCCTTTATCAACATCATCGTTGTGCCAATCGGGTCTCAGTTTTGTTATGGCATCATAGAGCTCAACACAGATTCTTCGACTCATACAAACAACCATGGCTTTACCATCGATGCTCTTTGCTTTTTCTTCGTAATGATTTACTATATCTTCAGCAAGCTTTTTGACTCTGTTTGGAGAACCCACAATGGATTCCATTCTGGACCATTTGGCTCTGTTTTTATCCTTCTCAAATTCTTCCTGACCTTCTGTGATCTCTTCAAACTCATCATCAATTTTTGTCAGCTCTTCTTCATCTGTTTCCAGTTTAATGATGCGGTTTTCATAATAAATCCGAACCGTTGCTTCATCTTCTACCGCCTGGGTCATGTCATATGTATCAATGGTATGACCAAATATGGCTACAGTAGATCGATCTTCCAGATCAATCGGTGTCCCTGTAAAGCCGATAAAAGACGCATTAGGTAGTGCATCTCTTAGGTATTTAGCATAACCATAGTTCACTTCACCGGTTTTAGCATCTACTTTGGCCTCTAATCCGTATTGGCTTCTGTGGGCTTCATCTGCGATAATGATGACATTCTTACGGTCAGTGAGTACTGGCATCTCGCCATCTTCTGGTTTGAACTTTTGAATGGTCGTAAAGATAATTCCACCGGACTCTCGATCATTCAAAAGATCATACAGTCCATTTACTTCAGTGCTATTTCCGTTAGCATAATTCGTTCTTTGGTTATCTGAAAGTTTTCTTACTGTTGCTTGTTTTGGAGTCTGACGCAGGATATCTTTTGATTTAGAGAAGGTTGTGAAAAGCTGATCGTCCAGGTCATTTCTATCAGTTATAACCACGATGGTTGGATTGTTCAGTTCCCGCACAAGGCCCCCGGTATAAAACACCATAGAAAAGCTCTTTCCCGAACCTTGGGTATGCCAAATAACACCAATCTTTCGATCGCCGTCTTCCTTCGTTGCTTCTTTTGTTTTTTCAATGGCTTTCTTAACTGCAAAGTACTGATGATAGGCTGCCAAAATTTTAATGATGGATTTTTTATCCCCTATTTTCTTTCCATCAATGTCCTTCTCCGGTTCTTTAGACTCCTGGAAAAGAATAAAGTTTTGAATGATATCCAATAATCTTTCCTTTTGGAACATACCATTTAGCAGTACTTCATACTGAGGCTCAGATAAAGGTGCAATATTTTCGCCATCAACGGTTCTCCAGTTCATAAACCACTCTTCATTGGAAGTAATGGTTCCAGCTTTGGCATTGATTCCATCTGAGATTACACAAAAAGCGTTATAATTAAATAGAGACGGAATATCTCTCTTGTAAGTCTGAATCTGATTATAGGCACCCTCAATCCCTACATTTTCATCACTCGCAGACTTCAACTCAACTACCACAAGTGGCAGTCCATTCGCAAAGACGATAAGATCCGGTCTTCTCTCTTCATTTTCAATGATGGTAAATTGATTGACGACCACGAATTCATTATTACTCATATTTTCAAAGTCAATGACATAAGCTCTTTTGGTGCGAATCTGTCCACCTTCATTAAAAGATACTTCTATCCCTTCAGTCATTAACTGATGAAAATAGCGGTTGTTTTCTTCCAGCATGGGACTATTGAATGTAATCAGCTGAAGATAAGCATCTTCAAGCGCCTCCCTTGGAAGATCACGATTAATCTTAAAGAGTGCATCTTTAACTCTCTGTGAAAGGATCACTTCACGATAATCTTTTCGCTCTTCATAGTCTCCACCCAAAGAAATATCCGGGCCAAAGGCATATTCATAGCCCAGATTTTCTAAAATTTCTATCGCTGCTTCTTCAAGCATCGCTTCTGTAAAAATACCATTCACACTACTCATCACTACCACCTCCCAGACAATCTTTTATTTCAATTTGCATTTCCAATGCGATTATTTGATTTATTTCTATTGTTTTATTGATCACCCCACACCTCCACTTCTCCATTCAACGAACCTGCCTTGAATGAGTGATTATTTGAACAGCTTTTTTAGTGTCTTGAATATATCAAATGATGTCCGATTATATACTTTGTTGTAAACTGCTTTCTTGGGATTCCTCAGAAATCCATATCCCCGCGGCATCTTTATCCCTGCACGATGAACTAGTTGTCTTTTTATACTGGTTCTTGCAGAGATTCTTTTCTTTAGGCTAGGTGTTCTAAATCCAAACTTCACGATACATCACCTTCTGCATCCAATGGTACTCTGATTTCACCGGACATTAGTTTGGGTAGAAGTGAATCACGAATTTGGACTAATTTGTTGCTTTCAATATTATTTTGATCAATCTTATTGAGGAATTTTGTTAATAAAACAGAAATCTCGTTTTGAATTGAAATTGGCGGGAGTACGACTTTCAACATACCTAAGTTTTTGTTATTTAGAGATGTTTGTCCGGTCGATCCTGTTCCCATCATTTCGATGACAGCCTCTAAATTTTTTATCATATGCCCCAAAATAATTGGTTCAATAATATCCTTATTTGCTCTTAGAATTGTAATACAACTATGGACAATACGTTCTTCTTCAACTTTCGATACTTGTGATACTCTACCTAAAGTTCCGACGCCCATAGAATTTATTAATACATCAAAAGGTTTATGATAAACATCCTCGCTTGCCTTTTTCACCTCATTATCATGATACTTAACCGCTTCTTCTATAATTGTGTGATTTCTAATACATCTTTGGTTAATTACTGGTATTCCAATATCATTTTTATTGTAGCTTGGTGCGAATCCTCTTCGATTCTCTAAAACAATATTACATAATTCTACTATTTCCCACCCTTTAGGAATCATCCCAAGCTCACTTTCAACCATTTCTCCACCACTGGACCTATAAGGTTCGCCATCTTCATTGGGAAATTCGAAATCGACAAACCATTGCTTGAAAATTGCCTGCGCCATATTCTCTAGGGTTTTGTTGATTTGATTGTTTACTTCTATTTTGTCGTCAAGACTGGATAAAGTTGATACTATCTCATCTTGCTCATTTAGAGGCAGAACGGGAATCTTAATATCTTGAACACCGTAAATTGGTAGTTTAGGCTGCGAAGTGCCAACAATTTTACTTTTTATCTCATTTTGACCTGCTTCAGTTATCAAATAATAGTAAATAAATTCTGGTTTAACACTTTTCAAATCTATTAGTTTAACGCAATTTTCTGTTAGACTGGCTTTATTTAAACTTTTACCTATTAAAGAAACTAGTCCAATTGTATTTCCAACTATTGCTAAAATTATGTCTCCTGAATCTACAATATATCTTTTTATCAGTTCAAACGTTTGATCGTCAACATATTCTAATTCACCATTTTCTTCAATATACTTATGCTGATACATATCTCTTATACGTATATATGGATGGTTAGTTTTATTTGTCGTCAAATTTCTTCCTTTAGGTAATCTCTTACCGCCTTTTACAGTACAAAGATCACCTAATTTTTGCTCTCTCCACTCACTAAAACTCATACCCAATACCTCCAAGATTCTTCCTAATCTCATCTTCTAGCTTTCGGGATTTAGCAAAGAGTTCAGCCAGCTCAGCTGTCATATTTTCCATCTTTTCATCGAACGGGATGCCATCATCTTCTACATCTTCGATTCCTACATATCTTCCAGGTGTTAGAACATATTCATGTTCTCTGATGTCTTCAATCTTAGCTGATTTACAAAATCCCTTAATGTCTTCGTATTCTCCGTCGATATTTCGCCATTCATGATAGGTTTCAGAAATCTTACTAATATCTTCCTCTGTTAGCTCTCTGTGTCTTCTATCTATCATTTCTCCCAATTGTCGTGCATCAATAAAGAGGACTTCGTTTTCTCTTGATCTGTACTTCGGATTATCCTTCTTGTTTCTGTTAAGTATCCATAGCGATACGGGAATACCCGTTG
>JBDHVM010000058.1:0-7775 GCA_039809725.1 Peptostreptococcus sp. | reverse complement strand
TTAAGAATGGGCGCATATCAGATTTTATTTTTAGATGGAGTAAAAAATTATGCAGCAATAAATGAATCCGTGAATATGATAAAAAAATTTGATTCAAGATCGACTGGTTTTGTAAATGCAGTTTTGAGAAATATATCACGTTCAGGCATGGATTTGTGCGACTTAAAGAAGAATTCATCTGAAAATCTCTCAATAATTTTTTCATATGAAAAATGGATAATAGATAGATTTATACAACAATATGGTATGGATGAAACTATAGAAATTTTGGAGTCTCTCTCTGAAAAACCTAGACTTTTTGCAAGGATAAACAGGTTAAAAATGAGTGAATTTTCATCTTTTGAAGAACTGAAAAAGTTTGTATTAAAGAATCTTAGAGAAGAAGGTCTTGAAGTTAGCGAGAGTAGTGTTTTAGAAGAAGCTATAGAGATAAAAGGATTTAAAAGCATTGAAAATAACAAGATGTTTAGAAAGGGCTATATCAGTATTCAGGATATTAGTTCGATGATGGTTGCAAGAACGATGAATCCTAGTGAAAATTCAAAGGTGCTAGATGTGTGTGCGGCACCAGGGGGTAAGTCTACTCATATTGCCGAACTAATGAATGGAACAGGTAAGGTAATTTCCCAAGAAATATATCCTCACAAAATAAAGTTAATAGATGGATATAAAAATAGACTAGGAATAAAAAACTTAGAAGCAGTACAGGGAGATGCAACCGAAGAAAATGCTGAATACCTTGATTCATTTGACTATGTCTTATGTGATGTTCCCTGTTCAGGAATGGGAATTGTCAGAAGGAAACCAGAAATAAAATATAAAAAAGAAGAAGAAGTGAAAGAACTATCACTACTACAGTTAAAAATACTTGAAAACTCATCAAAATACGTAAAAAAAGGTGGAGTGATTGTTTATTCAACTTGCACCCTGTTTAATGATGAAAATATGGGTGTAGTAGACAGCTTTTTAGGAAAAAATAAGAATTTTGTATTAGAGTCTATAGATATTTCCACATTTTATAGTGATACAAAAGATAAGGGATTTATTAATATATTGCCAAATAAGGATAAAATGGATGGATTCTTTATTTGTAAGATGAAAAAAATTTAAAAATCAATAGAGGTGTGATATAATGTATAAAGGCAAGGTTGTGCTTAAAAATCTATCAGAAATAGAGCTAAGGGATTTTATGGTAGAAATAGGCGAAAAAAAGTTTAGAGGTTCTCAGGTGTACTCTTGGATATATAGAGATATCAAATGTTTTGACGATATGAGTAATATACCAAAATCATTGAAGGAAAAGCTAAAAGAGAATTCTGTTATTGGAAACATAGAAATTGAAGCTAAGTTAAGTTCTAAGATTGACAACACCAAAAAATACCTTTTTATGTTAAATGATGGGAATATGATAGAAACAGTGGCAATGGAATACGAAAAAAGGCTGACTGTGTGTGTATCCAGTCAAGTTGGATGTAGGATGGGATGTAAGTTTTGTGCTTCTACTGTTGATGGACTTTCGAGAAATTTGGAAGCGTGGGAGATACTTGATCAAATCATGAAGGTTCAAGAAGATTTGGGAAAAAGGGTTTCAAATATTGTAATGATGGGAAGTGGAGAACCACTTGATAACTTTGAAAACACAAAGAGATTTTTGATGTTGGTAAATGAAGAAAATGGACTTAATATAGGAAATAGACATATTACGCTATCTACGTGTGGATTGGTAAATGAAATAATAGAGTTAGCCGATATGAAAATACCGATAAATTTAGCAATATCGCTTCATTCTCCTTTTGATGAAGAGAGGGAAAAGATAATGCCAATTGCAAGGAAGTTTTCTGTTTCTGAGTTGATAAATGCATGTAATTATTACATAGAAAAAACCAATAGAAGAATAACTTTTGAATATTCGCTGATAAAAGGAGTTAACGACTCTGAAAAAGAAGCAAAAAAGTTAGTTGAATTACTTAAGGGAATGCTGTGTCATGTAAATTTAATTCCCATCAACCCGATTGATGAGAGAATTTTTGAAAAACCTGACACTGAATATATAAATAAATTTAAAAACTATTTGGATAAAAGGAATATTCCGGTTACAGTTAGAAACTCTATGGGCGCTGATATTGGTGGAGCCTGTGGTCAATTGAGGAGAAAATACAAGTAGCCGTTTGAGGAGGAGTAGTATGGAATACAAACATGGTACTGATGTTGGAAGGGTCAGAAAAAACAATGAAGATTATTATAAGGGCAACATCATAAAGTTAGATGATGGCAGTGAAGTTGGTATATTTGCAATTGCTGATGGTATGGGTGGTCACAACAAAGGTGAAGTTGCCAGTCAATTAGCAGTTGAAAACATAATTGACTTTTTCAATGAAAATTTAGTACAAAATAATGCTTCAATTAAAATCGAGTATATAGATGATTTGATTAAGCAGGCATATAACACTGTCAACTCGTTGATTTACGAGAAATCAAGAGAAGATATATCTTTTGAAGGAATGGGAACAACTTTGACGTTAGTTATTGTATACAAAAACATAGCATATATTGCAAATGTTGGAGATAGTAGATGTTATATACTTGACAACAAGGGTGAATTTAAAAAAGTAACAACAGATCATTCTATCGTAGAAGAGTATGTTAAAGCAAATATAATTACAGAAAAAGAAGCCAGAGTACATCCTGACAGAAATAAAATTACTAGGGCAGTAGGTACTGAACCTGTTGTAATAGTAGATATTTTCAAGGTAGACGTAGAAAGTGGAAATAAAATTTTACTGGCTACAGATGGATTGACAGGTGCTGTAGATAAAGAAATGATCGAAGAAGTACTTGTGGGCGATGTTGATGCAGAGAATATAGTTAAAAACCTAATTGTGCTTGCTAATGATGCATCAGGTAAAGATAATGTTACTGTAATAATAGTGTTAGTTTAAGGTGGTGTTATTATGGGAGCGACAGTATTAGGAAATAGATATGAGATTCTTAGAAAAATAGGCGATGGTGGAATGGCCTTCGTATATCAAGCTAGAGATAGATTGTTAAACAGGATAGTAGCGGTCAAAGTTTTAAGACCAGAATTCGTAGATGACCAAGAGTTTCTTGTGAAATTTAAAAGAGAAGCTGAGGCCGTTGCGAGTCTTTCACATCCGAATATCGTTAATGTTTACGATGTCGGTGAGGATGGCAAAGTCCACTACATTGTAATGGAATATGTTGATGGACAAAATTTAAAAGAGATAATACAAAATGAAGGTAAGTTGGAAGAGTACACTGCTTTAGATATTGCAAAACAGATTGCACAAGCGCTTGGCGCTGCACATAGGAATGGGATTATCCACAGGGATATAAAACCTCACAATATTTTGATATCAAAAGATGGTAGAATTGTAAAAGTTGCTGACTTTGGAATAGCTAAGGCTGTTAGTAGTTCTACAATGACAAATATGGGAAGTGTGATAGGTTCAGTTCACTATATTTCACCTGAACAAGCAAAGGGAAAACATCTTGATAATAATGCAGATTTGTATTCACTGGGAATTGTACTGTATGAGATGATTCTAGGAAGAGTTCCTTTTGTAGGCGATAGTCCGATTGCTATTGCTTTAAAACACGTAAATGGTAATATAGAATTTAGTGAAAAAGAAAAAGTGATGATTCCAAATAGCGTTAGGACTATTATTTGTAAGTTGACTGAAAAAGATCCAACATTAAGGTATCAAAAGGCTGAAGAGTTGATAGAAGATATCGAATTTGTTGAAAAAAATATCGATTTACCATATATTAAGGACTACGATAATTTTGCGACTACTGATTTAGATAGAAGAGATCCTACTCCATTTTATGGCAGAAAACCAGATCCTTATAACAACAGTAGGGAAGAGTATGATGATTATTATGATGATCACTATGACGGTAAGTATGATGAACATTATGATGAAGATGATTATTATGAAGAGGAACCTAAAAAATCTTGGTCAGAGAGAAGAAAAGAAAAGAAGTTAGAAAAGAAAAGAAAAGTTAAGAAACAAGAAACTAGAAAAGATAGAAGGAGACTTAAGTTCATTGCCTTTATACTTATTATGATTCTTGTAGGGTATGGAGTTGTAGCAGCAAAATATTTTGGCTGGAATCCACTTGGATTTATGATGACAAAATCAACTGATTCAACTAAGGCTCCTAATGTTGTGAATATGACTGTTCAAGAGGCTCAAAATTCTCTAGAAGGCACAGGTCTTAAGATAGTTGTAAAGGGTCAAGAGTATAGCAATCAGGTTAGTGAAGGTAAGATAATTAGTCAAACACCTAGTCCTGACACTGCTTTGAAAAAAGGAGATTCTATCTCAGTAGTAGTGAGTAAGGGAAATACTAAGGTACCAGTACCAAATGTCGTAGGATTAAATCTAACTCAAGCGGAAAAATTACTAAACGACAACAACCTTCAACTAGGCAATGTGAAATATGAGTTTAATAGTGCCGATGAAGGTACAGTATTGAGTCAAAGTTTAATTGGTGGCTCAAATGATGAAGGACAAAAGGTTTCTCTTGTTGTAAGTAAGGGAAGAGAACCTAAAAGAGTAAAGCCAAGTATAATTGATGAAAATACGGGGAATACTGGAACAGATAATACTGGAACTGGAAATACAGGAAACTCTGGAATAGGAAATGGAAATACGGGAACAGGAACTGGAAACACAGGAACTGGAAATACTGGAACTGGTAACACTGGGACAGGAAATACAGGAACTGGAAATACTGGAACTGGTAACACTGGGACAGGAACTGGTAACACAGGAAATAGTTCAGAAGAAATTCCAGACACAAATTAATATTTGAAAATAAAAATTTAAAAGAGTTATCTTAGTTGATAACTCTTTTATTGTAAGGATCAACTTTTATTAAAATATGAAATAGGTTGAGTAGGAGTGTGAATATGAACAAGGTTGCTGTAGTGACTGGTGGAGCAAGAGGAATAGGAAGGGAAATTTCTATAGATTTGGCAAAAAAAAATTACAGTGTATTGATAAATTATAATAATTCAAAAACACTTGCTGAAGAACTTAAATATGAATTAACTGATTTGGGTTATGAAGTAGATATTTTCAAGGCTGATGTATCATCTCAAAAGGAAGTTACATTACTATTTGAATACTGTATAAGTAGATTTAAAACAGTAGATGTGCTTGTAAATAACGCTGGTGTTAGTTTAGAAGGTCTAATTACAGAAGTAGACGTAGAAGAGTGGGACAGGGTGATAGATACAAATTTAAAATCAGTTTTCTTGTGTAGCAAAGAAGCGCTAAAAATTATGCTGTCTAACCACAGTGGGAAAATAGTAAATATTGCTTCTATGTGGGGAGAAACTGGTGGATCGTGCGAAGTAGTGTACTCGGCATCAAAGGCTGGTGTAATTGGGTTTACAAAGGCACTTGCAAAGGAAGTGGGACCAAGTGGGGTAAATGTTAATGCAGTTGCTCCTGGTGTCATTATGACGGATATGATGAGTGGTTTTGATGAAGGTGAAATAGATATTTTAAAAAATGAAACTCCTCTGATGAAACTTGGTAAAACGAGTGATGTATCTTCACTTGTAGTATTTTTAGCTTCTGATAGTGCGAACTTTATCACAGGTCAAGTAATAGGTGTCAACGGAGGTTTTTTGATTTAGAAAAAACAAGATATTAAAATCAGTAATAACAACTAGAGTAAAAAATATTGATTGAATATAGAAAGAGTAAGAAGGAATCTAAAAACTTTATTTGACTTGCCTGTTATGTTATTATAGAGTTGATAGAGTTTTGTGGAGGGTAAATGAAAAAAGGTATTATTATTAAAGGGGTAAGCAGTTTTTACTATGTAAAAACAACTGATGGAATATATGAATGCAAGGCGAGAGGGCTTTTTAGGAAGAAAAATTTAGCACCTCTAGTTGGTGATAAAGTTGAAATAAACGTTGTAGATGAAGATAATAAAAAGGGAGTAATTGAAATAATTGAGGAAAGAAAAACACAACTGATAAGACCTCAAGTTGCAAATATTGAAAAAGTATTGATTACTTTCTCTGTTAAAGAGCCAGTGCCGAATCTTTCACTTTTAGATAGATTTATTGTATTTTCTGAAAAGGAAGGGTTAGAAATAATTATTCTTCTTACAAAAGTGGATCTTGATTTGGACAATACAATTACAGAATCAATAAAATGTGAGTTTGAAAATATAGGCTACAAAGTAATACCTGTTAGTATTGAGAGTGGCTATAATATGGATTTTGTTTTAAAAGAATTAGACAATTCGATTTCAGTTTTTGCAGGCCAATCAGGTGTTGGTAAGTCAAGTATTTTAAACTCTATTGACCCAAAATTTGACTTAAAAACTGCAGAGATTTCACAAAAGCTTGGCAGGGGAAAACATACTACGAGACACGCAGAGTTGTTTGAAATAGGCGATAATGGCGTTGTAGTTGATACACCTGGATTTAGCTCATTTGAGCTTGTTGATATCGAGGTTGAGGAGTTAAAGGAATACTTCATAGAATTTAACAAGTACAACAATTGTAGATTTGGATCAAAATGTATACACAAGAATGAACCAGAATGTGCAATTAAAGAAGCGGTACAAGAAGGTAATATTTCAAAAAGAAGATATGAAAGTTATATACAACTTTTAGATGAAGTAAATAATTTAAAGGGAAAATTTAGGAGGAATTTATAATGAAATTAGCACCGTCAGTGTTGTCAGCAGATTTTTCAAGGCTTTCTGAAAGCTGTAAAGAAGTTGAAAAAGCAGGATGTGAGTACCTGCATCTAGATGTGATGGATGGGCATTTTGTTCCAAATATTACTTTTGGGGCGCCGATAATAAAGAGCATTAGAAAAGATATAAATATGGTATTTGATGCACACTTGATGATACAAGATCCAGACAAGTTCATTCCAGATTTAGTAAAAGCTGGATGTGATATTATCACAGTTCACCAAGAAGCCTGTATTCATTTACATAGAACCATTCAAAATATCAAATCTCACGGAATAAAAGCTGGAGTTGTTTTAAATCCAGCTACACCAGTAGATACAATTAGACATATACTTGGGGATATTGATATAGTTTTATTAATGTCGGTAAATCCTGGATTTGGAGGTCAAAAATTTATTCCTGAAGTGCTAAACAAAGTATCTGAACTTAGAAAGATGATAGATGAAAGAGGATTATCTGTTGAGATAGAAGTAGACGGTGGTGTAAAAGCTGGAAATATCAAACAGCTTGTTGAGGCAGGTGCAGACGTTTTAGTTGCGGGATCAGCAATCTTTGACAGTGAAAATATAGAAGAAGCAGTAAACGAATTGAGAACTGCTGCAGGAAAGTAGCTGATAAAGTGAGCTTAAATACTTTGATTTTAGAAAACAAAAAGAGGGCATGTCTTGTTTTAAATGGAGAAATAAAAGACATGAATATTATAGAAAAAAAAATTAAATCTAAAGACTATAGCGTTATTATTGGAGTTGATGGAGGGGCAAATCACCTTTATAAAATGGGAATGTATCCGAATTTTATTATAGGTGATTTGGACTCAATAGACGAAAATGTAAAAATTGAATTTGAAAAAAATGGAGCATCTTTTAAAGTATATGAAAAGAAGAAAAATGAAACAGATACTGAACTTGCAATATGGTTGGCAGAAGAATTAGGAGCAACTGAGATTGATCTTTACGGAGCTTTGGGTAGAAGAATTGATCATGAGTTGGCTAATATTTTTCTTTTAAACTATATGTTAAGCA
>JBDHVM010000057.1:0-7888 GCA_039809725.1 Peptostreptococcus sp. | reverse complement strand
CACGATATAAAAAGCTGGATAAATCCAGGTTCGTTAAAGGCTATATCGAGTAATTATTACAGATTAAATCACGATATGAAAAAAGTGGTAAATATGTTTTTGTTATTTTTATTTACTTACTCTTTTTCAAAATTAATTGAAATTTGGATTCCTATTAATAGGAATATCTTTAGTATTACGCTGATACTTAGAATAGTTGCATACTCATATATAACTATGATAATTCTGTACGTTGTGTGTGATATGCTAAAGTTAAGGTATTTTGTAAATTTAATAAGTAGAATTGGACAGAATGCGCTTTTTGTGATTCTATTCGTAACTTGTATTCACAACTTACTGATTTTAATAAAGCTTAAATCGATTTATACCAACACTTGGTTACATTTTAATAATTGGTTTACAACTGACTTTATACTTCCGATTACAGGTATAGATACTGCATCGGCAATATACTCTGTAGTAATAACAATAATATGGATAATGATAGCCAATGTTTTAGAAAAATTTGATTTAAAGATAAATTTATAAAAGTGGGGGTAAAATGTTTAAAAATATTGGAAAAGAAAGAGCAAAATTGAGAATAAAAAAAATTAGTATTCTGGTTATTTCTTTTGTTTTAATAATATGTTTGTTTAAACTCTTCCACAGTTATGGAAGTCAAAGAAAGTTAATATCAGAATTTCAAAATACTAATATTAGAGAAAAGTTGGTTATTAATAATAAAAGAGTGTCGATGGACAAACCTTATAAAATAAGAGAAGGTGTCGTATATGTGCCATTACTAGAATTATGTAATAATTTTAATACAAGGACAAAATACAAATTGCTTTCTGATGGTCAGATAGAGTTTACGTACAGAAAATCTACATATCTATTGAAGAGAGGATCAAATGAGGTCAAGTTTACTAATAATAAAGATATATTAAAGATGAATGGTGTAGTTCAATTTATGGAGAATACTATATACGTGCCTCTAGATTTTATTTACAAGGTAATAGATGTAAATGTTGTTCAAGCAACTGATGGTACAGTATATATGGATAATTATCCTAAGAAATTTAATTATTCTTGGGTTAAGGAAAATAGGTATATTGCTCATGCAATGGGTGGAATTGAAGGAAACTCTTACACCAACTCAAAAGAAGCTATGATAAAAAGCTATAATAGAGGTCTCAGAGTATTTGAAACTGATGTGTCGCTTTCTTCCGATGGGAAATTAATTCTCTTCCATTCGTTTGACAAAGAAAGTCTGTCTAAGCTTGGTTTACCATCGGCATGGGAAAAAGACAATCCTACAGAAAAAGAGTTTTTATCAAAAAAAATACTTAATAGATATACTACTATGAACTTTGAAGATGTTGCGAAATATATGAAGGATCATAAAGATATGTATCTTGTTATTGACTTGAAGAAAAACGATCTAAAAGAGGTTGAAAAGGCATACAAAGAGTTAGTAAGAGTGACAAAAACGGTAGATCCAACTGTGCTAAATAGGATAATACCTCAAATTTATTACGAGGAAATGTATAGGCCTGTTATGAATATTTACGATTTTAAATCAATGATTTACACTACCTACAGAATAGAAGAGCTAGTTGTAAATAAAATTGTAGACTTTTCATATGAGCACGGAATAAAAATAGTTGCTGCTAATAGATTTAAGTTCTCGAAAGAACTTACAGATAAGCTTGTGGATAGGGGTATTAGTTTGTATATGTTTACATACAATGATGCAAGCAGAGTAAAAGCGCTAAGAAATAATTACGTCAGTGGTTTTTATACGGACTTTCTACCAAAGGAAGTCATTGAAAGAGATTCTGATGGGAAGGTCGTTTTAAATAGTAAGAAGAACGACGACCAAAAAGATTTATTAAACAAAGAAAATAGTTCGTCGGATAACTCGAATGATAAAAACAATTCTCAAAGCAATAAAAATAACGTTGAGAAAAGTCAAGATAATTAGATGAAAAAAAGTGAGTATTATGGATTTTAAAAAAATGGTTACAATTTTGTAACTTATATGGTATAATCAAATCTAGGAAAGTAATATTGATTATCAAAAAAATCTTGTGTATTTTATATAAAAGGAGGGGTAGCATGAATTTTTTTAGTAAAAAATGCATGGCGGTAGCTTTATCTTTATTTTTAGTAGTAGCAGCTTTGCCTGCATCGTTTGCTGATAATGTAAATACGGAAAATGAGAATATTGGTGTAACAGAGAATTATCAGAATGAAAATAATGATGATTCAGGACAACAAGGAATAGAAATTAAGTTAGGTGTTGGTAAAGTGACATCTGACGGACAAATAATTGAGCAAGAACCTGCAACTATGTCTGCTGAAACTAAGCTTGACAACAATTATGCCAAGACAGTTTCTCAAGTGGATTTTCTATATGGTTCAGATAGATATCAGACTTCAGTAAAGGTAAGTCAAGAAGGGTGGCCAAATGGCTCAGAAAACCTAGTTATTGTAAATAGTAATGATACTATGGTAGGGTTGGTAGCAACGCCATTTGCATCATTAAATAAAGCACCTATTTTGATTACAAGTGCAAATAGCCTTAATTCTAGTGTATCTAATGAAATTAAGAGGCTTAAACCAAAAAAAGTATATATAATTGGTGATAGAACTGTTATTTCAAAGTCAGTTGCTGATACAGTAAAAAATATTACAGGTGCTTCTATAGAAAGAATTTTTGGAAAGTACCCAGGTGAATTGTCTGCCGCCGTTGCAAATAGAATTGCAAGTGTGAAAAATGTAAATACGGCATATGTAGTAAGTGCTACGAATGGTGTTGCAGATGCACTTTCAATATCATCAAAAGCAGGTGAAACACAAAATCCTGTTATAGTTGTGGATAAAACATATATAAATCAAGACGCATATAAGTTTCTAAACGATAAAATAAGTACAGCATACTATATTGGTGGGGAATCATCGATATCTTCTGCATTAATTAAAAAAATTAGTGCTATTGTAGGCAATGCTGGATCAGGAAATAGGATAAGTGGAAACGACAGACATGCAACTAATGTTAATGTCATCAACAGATTCTATAAAGATGCAAACTTACCAGGTATTGTAATTACGAAATCTGATAATAAAGGTCTTATAGATACAGTGTCTGCAGGACCTTTTGCAGCGAAAGTGAACGCTCCTATTATGATTACAAATAAGACGAGCTTGACAAGTACAAACAAGATTTTTTTAGATAGTAGAAAAACAAGTACAATCTTCCAAATTGGAGGTGGCATTAGTGGAACAGTTACAAATGCAATAAAAGCAAAGCTTCAGAGTGCAACAACTGCAATACCAGCTCCGAAGCCATCGACGACGACTCCAAAGCCATCAACAACAACTCCAAAGCCGAGCACATCTACACCTACGCCTTCAATCAGTAATGGTATAAAAGGAAAGACGGTAGTAATAGATGCAGGACATGGTGGTAGTGACCCAGGCGCTATTGGGTTGAAAGGTGTTAGAGAGAAAGATTGGACTCTAAAAACAGCTTTAGCCTGTGCAGAATATTTGACTCAGGCAGGTGCAAATGTAGTTATGACAAGAAAAACGGATATTTATCCTACTTTACAGGATAGAGCCGATTTAAGTAATAATAAAAATGCTGTGTTCTTCTGTAGTATTCACTACAACAAGGGCGGAGATGTAGTTAACGAGAGTACTGGTGAACAAAGTGGAACTGGAATTGAAGTATTTAAGGGTGAAGGAAGTGATGCTAGTAACGCAGCTAGCAATGTACTTTACAGCATACTAGATAAATTCAACCTAAGAAATAGAGGTACAAAAGATGGAACTTCACTTTATGTAATAGCCAACACAAATGCTCCTGCGATACTTGTTGAAGGCGGATTTGTATCAAACTCAAAAGATGTAAATGCTTTGAATTCTGATGCAGCTTTAAAAACAATGGGAATACAGATAGCAAAAGGTATAATTGCTACATTTGATGGTAAGACAATTAGATAGTTTTGAGGATCAGAAGTTTATTTTGATTCTTATACAAAAAGGGGTGAGCATAGATGCTCATCCCTTTTATTAGCATATTATTAAATGTCGACAATTCAATGTAGTACATATGTTTTCTGAATAATTGAATAAGGATATATAAGATGTTCTAGATATTTTTATATGTTAAATTTACACTATTAATATATATTTGAGTTATGTATAACTCTTTGGTATAATCATAACAGTAAGAAAAACAAAATTTAATTAAATATTCACAGACAAATCAAGTGGGGAAAAAATATTTGACTTTTGAGTTCACAAAGTATATACTTTTATTATGACTAATATACGAAAAGGAGTGAGATTGTGGATTCTAGAAAAAGTGATCTGAAAAGCCCTAAAATAGGAAGGCCAGTTATTGGTCAACCTAAAACAAATGACGTAAAAGTAAGGATAGATGATGAAACCCATAATAAATTGATTTCTTACTGTAAAGAAAAAAATATAACGAAGGCTGAGGCGATTAGATTGGCAATCGCTGAATTTTTGAGTTAGGTATTTTATTTAAGTAAAGTCATTAATAATTATCAGGAGAGTTTCTATGAAAAAAAAATTAAAATATATTATTGTAGTGCTTATGCTTGCGCTTGTTTATATGGTTGGGGGGAAGGTTCTAGATAAAATGTATCTAGGTAAATTCTCAATATATGATTATACTGGAAGCAACAGATTTACTACTGTAAACAAGGTGATAGAAAAACGGTTTAATAAAGCAAAGACTGCTATTCTCGTGAATACGGAGAGGATAGATCAAGTAGTGACAGTGTCTCCGTACGCATATGCGAAGGATTATCCAGTTTTTTATACTGAAAAAGAAAGAGTGTTAAAGCCAATTTACGACCAAATGGCAAAACTTGGGGTAAAAAATGTTATAATAATAGGTGGCGTAAATCAAATAAGTGAATCTGCACAGAGAGGACTGGAGAGAAATGGATATAAAACGGAGAGGATTGTTGAATCTCCTGGAATTGATATGTCAATAAAAATAGCAAATCTATTGAATATTACTAAAAAATCTAATTCAATAATTGTTACATCAGAAGATGAATTTGATTTACCAAATGCAATTTCAGCTTCACCTTTCGCACAATCTAATAATATACCAATAATTGTTATGAATAATAGTGAAAAAGATATTATAAAACTTGAGAAATACATTAGAGAAAACGGGATAAAAAAATCATATATTGTAAGTAACAACAATTACTTTAATACGAATCTAGAAAAAATACTGCCTGACGTTTCTAAAATTGAGGGAAAAGACAGATATAGCATTAACACTAAAATAATGAATACTTTCTACAAGAATGAAAAAAATAAAAAAGTTTATATATCAAAAGGTGGGGAATTACTTCATAAGAGACACCTTGGTTCAGGGCAGTTGATAAATGCGATGGCAATATCTCCTTTGGTAGCGGATAACAAAGCTCCATTGATGTTTATTGAGAATAATTATTTTAGTACTGAGGATAATAAAATTATTAAGTCAAAAGGGTACAAAGAAATTAATGAAGTTGGATTTAAAATAGAGAGAAGGAAGTTTTTCAATGTTGAGAGGTTTAAAGTTGCTAGTACGTTGATATTAATCATAGTATCATTGCTAATCGTGGCTAGAATTTTGAAGCCAAACGTTATGAACTTGTAAAAAGTTGCGTTTTTTAGTATAATAACTAAATGCGTACTATATGAAAGTACTAAAAGATGAAATGATTTGGGGGGAGGAGAGTATGTCTTTTAATAAATACTCTGGAGATGATATTCAATTAAAACAATACATTGATAAAATAGATTATAGTATAGTAAATAAGGGGAGTTTATTTGATTTATATCAAAGATTTTTTGATATTTTACTATCGTTGATTGCGTTGATAATAGGAATACCAATAATATTGATTTTTGGGATACTTATAAAGATAGAAGACAATGGTCCGATTACATATAAACAGGAGCGTTTGGGTAAAAATGGTAAAATGTTTTATGTTTATAAACTAAGATCAATGAGAACCGATGCTGAAAAGTATGGAGCTCAGTGGGCGGAAAAAGATGATCCACGAATAACAAAAGTTGGAAAATTCATAAGAAAAACAAGGATAGATGAAATACCTCAGCTATGGAATATTCTAAAGGGGGATATGGGAATTATTGGACCAAGACCTGAGAGATCAATATTCACAAAGGAATTTGAAGAAAAGTATACAAATTTTGTGTATAGACTTGCAATAAAACCTGGTTTGACAGGAGGGGCGCAGGTAAATGGTGGATATGAAATGGATCCTGGTGAAAAATTGGAATATGATTTGTATTATATCAAAAATAGAAGTTTCTTTTTAGATGTAAAAATAGTATTTATGACGGTGAAGGTAGTATTTACTGGTGAAGGTGCGAGATAGAAGGAGAGATAACATGAAAAAAGAATATATAGACGGCTTAGTTTCTGTTATTGTGCCTGTTTACAACGCTAAACAATACATTGAAGAGACGCTAGAAAGTATATTAAACCAAACATACAAACAAATAGAAATAATATGTATAGATGATATGTCAAGTGATGGATCTAGGGATTTGTTGAGGGAATACTCACAAAAATATTCACAGGTAGTACCAATATTGCTTGAACAAAATGCAGGTGTTTCTAATGCTAGAAATGTCGGTATAGAAAAAGCAAAAGGAAGATATATTGCTTTTTTAGATAGTGATGACGTTTGGATGCCAGAAAAAATTGAAAAACAAATAAGATTTATGCAAGAGAATAATTATGGGTTCACATTCACAGGATACAGGTTTATGGATTCTAATAGTGAAAAATTAAACACTGTAGTGCATGCTAAAAAAGAGCTTACCTATAATGAACTTTTGAAACATAACGCAATATCTTGTCTAACAGTTGTTATAGACAGAAACAAAATAGAAGAAATATATATGCCTAAAATTCACCATGAAGACTATGTAGCATGGCTTAGAATTCTAAAAAGAGGTCATAAAGCATATGGTCTAGATGAACTTTTGGCACTTTACAGAACTAGAAGAAACTCTCTTTCAGGGAATAAATTAAAAGCAGCTGGTTGGACATGGAATATTTTGAGAAATGAAGAAAAAATAGGTTTGTTTAAGTCTATTTATTTTTTCTCATACTACGCCATCATAAATGTATATAAGCATTTTCTTTCTAAGTAGCAAGAGGAGGGTTTATGAAATTTAGTTTACTTTTGGGAACATATGGCTCAAGACTGAAGGACTTGGATTACTTGTTTGACAGTTTTGATAGACAAACATATAAAAATTTTGAAGTTATAGTTGGTTCGCAGACGAATTTTGATCAGATAGAAGAAATATTAAAGAAACACAAGTTTGAATATAAACACGTCTTTGCAGGTGGAAGGGGATGTGCAAAAAGTAGAAATGCGACCATGGATCTCGCAACGGGTGATGTATATACCTTTACTGATGATGATTGTTGGTACAGAGATGATGCACTAGAAATTGTAAAAAGTTACTTTGATGATTATAATCCAGATATTGCTATTTTTCAGCATTATGATCCGATAAAGGAAAGGTCTACGATTGATTACCCAAAAAATGAAATTCTTGGAATAAGTAGATTTCAGACTCTGAAACAAGCTACGTTGGATATGTGGTTTAGATCTGAAAGCATAGACCCACACACACACAAATTCGACGAGCGTTTTGGAATAGGTACAGAGTATAATTCTGGTGAAGAAAATATTTACATTATGGATGCATATAATGAAGGAAAGAGAAAAATGTATTATTTTCCTCAAATAGTAGCGTATCATCCATATAAAGAAGTGAATTACATAGATAGAAAATCGATGATTGGTAAAGGACCTCTTTTTAAGAG
>JBDHVM010000056.1:0-7945 GCA_039809725.1 Peptostreptococcus sp. | reverse complement strand
ATGATGGAGAGCTACTTCTCGAAGCGGATAAGTTTTTTGTAAATACGGGTTCAACTCCGTTTGTACCTGGAATAGAAGGCGTTAAAGAAAATCCAAATATATTATTAAGTGAGGACTTGTTGGCATTAGAAGAACTTCCTGAAAATTTGACTATCATTGGTGGCGGATATATAGGTTTGGAATTTGCGTCAATGTATTCAGCTTTTGGTTCTAAAGTTAGAATGTTGGTTGTTGAAGATGAATTTATACCACGAGAAGATCGTGATATAGCACAGTCAATATTAGAAGCTTTTGAGGCAAAAGGAGTAGAAATACTACTTTCTGTAAAAACAAAGAAATTTGTTGGAGATAGTGTATACTATGAAAAAGACGGAGTAGAGAAGGTTATCGAAAATACTAAGATACTAATGGCTACAGGAAGAAAAGCCAACACACAGAATTTAGGTTTAGAAAAAGCTGGGGTTGAACTTACTGAGCGTGGATTGATAAAGGTTGATGAAACTTTAAAGACTACTGCACCAAACATTTGGGCAATGGGTGATGTGTGCAACAATTTGCAGTTTACATATATTTCACTTGATGATTATAGGGTTATCTCATCACAATTTTATGGAGATGGAGAATATAAGACAAGTAGCAGAAAGAATGTTCCATATTCAGTATTTATCTCACCATCATTTTCTAGAGTTGGGTTAAATGAAAAGGAAGCATTGGAACAGGGGTATAATATAAAGGTATTTAAAATGCCTACAGCAGCAATACCTAAAGCTCAGGTTTTGAAAAAGACACAAGGTATGTTAAAGGCAATTGTAGATATGGATACTGAAAAGATTTTGGGTGCAATGTTATTCTGTGAAGAGTCACATGAAGTAATAAACATAGTTAAAGTTGTTATGGATCTTGAAGGAAGCTATAAAACGTTGAAAAATACGATTTTCACTCATCCTACAATGGCAGAAAGCTTAAACGATCTATTCCAATAAAACAGAGTTACACATTTAGATAGATAATATAATAAGCCAAATAGAGTCAATTTTGTAAGAATGATAAAGTATACAAAGTTGACTCTATTTTTATATTATTAATAGAAACTTTCGTATTTTTTAAGTAAAATTAAAGTTTCATTTGATAAAATATAGAAAATAATATAACTTGTAAAATACAAGTATAAAAAGTAAAAATGTAAATTTGAAAAGTAAAAATATATGTATCAAAAAATAAAAAAGTAAGTATGAAAAGCAAAAGTACAAGTATGAAAAAGTAAAAAATAGAAATATGAAAATGCGAAAAGACTGGGATATGAAAAGGAAAGAAATATGAAATTAAGAATGAATAACACAATGAACACATGGATTTCGGAATCTGTAGAAAAAAAGAAACCGTATATGTGGATAAAATTATTGGCAATTGTAATAATATGCGTCGTCATATTCAATATTTTCGCAAATAAAGTGGTAGAGAATACTATATCCGCACAATCAAGTATATTGTTAAGTGTTGTTGGATTGATGAGTATTGTAACAATAATGGTGGGAGTATTTATATATTTTTTGAGTATTGAAAAAAGAAAAATAGAGATATTTGGATTCACGAAGAAGAATATATTTAAAAACTATTTTGTTGGACTTATAATGGGACTAATTGCAGTGTCTTTAATAACTTTTATAGCTATATTTTCAGGATGGATAGACGTATATAAAATGCCGGATATAAATATTTTAGGAATAGTGATAATGTTCGTTGCATTTATTTTTCAGGGTATGTCAGAGGAAATAGTATTTAGGGCAGTTTTAATGCCGAGAATTGCAAAGAAATATGGAGTTCTTGCATCAATAATTATTACATCTATAATATTTGGGGTCGCACATACTGCAAATCCAAATGCATCACCATTAGGAATGATAAATACAATATTATTTGGAGGAGTATTTGCTGTAATATATTATTACTTCGATAATATTTGGGTGTGTTCAGCTTTTCATACAATTTGGAATTACTTCCTAAGTGTAGTTGTGGGTATAGAGATGAGTGGAATGAAGGCAAGTATTTCTATTTTCAGTGGTATGTCAAATCCAAGTGTAAATAGTATTTTAAGCGGTGGCGCTTATGGCTTAGAGGCAAGTATCTTGACAACTATAGCTGCTGTTGTGCTAATTATCGTTTTTACAAGACTATCAGTTAAAAAGTATAGAAAAATATAGAAAAGTATAATAGTAATAGTAGGATATAATTCGGCTAAGATGTCCCCCTCCTCTAAACAAAGTGTAGGTGGCGGGTACATTTTGGATCTTCAGGCGGTGAGCAAATCTCGCATCGTTGAAACGCTTATGTCGAATTTTTAGCTAAAGCTAAAAATTCCTTGAGCTTTGTCTTGTTATAATAAATATAATAAAAATAAATAAAAAATTAATTAAATAATATAATTAACTATTTAAAGAAGGGGGTATCTTATGGAACTTTTTTTTGAAAATGATTTTTCATCTATATTTATCGGAATGTGCTTTGTTGCAGTCATAATAATAATTGTAATTAATTTTTCAAAATACAGTAGTGACAATGAAGCTCCAACACTAGATGTAGTTGCAAAGCTTATTACAAAAAAAACGGAAGAGCATACAAATAGGATTCCAGTTGGCAACGATATTTCTGGTGCTAGTGGATATCATATTACTGTAAATGTTGAATATTTTTTGATTTTCAGGGTAGAAAGTGGAGATGAATTAAAGTTTAAAGTTGATAGAGATATTTATGATAATATAGGAGATATAGAAATCGGAACCTTGAAATTTAAGGGGTCTAGATTTTTAGAGTTCACTCCTTTTGGTGAAGAGACAGAGAAATTTTAGTTTAGAAGAAAAATTATAGTTTGTTTTAAAATAAAAAGTGTAGAAATCGAATTTTTAGAGTATAATAATAGTGTACAAATGTATAAACTAATAGTATTAGGAGGTATGGAAATGAATGAATTAATGAAATTTTTGGGTGATGCAAATACACCAATGGCGGTTGCGACTACAATGGACAATATGCCGTATGTAAGATTTTTATCTTTTAAAATGGTTGTAGATGGGGAGATATACTTGTGTACATCAAAAGAAAAAGATTTCTTTAAGCAGCTAGTTGCAAATAATGCTTTGCAAATTTCATCATTGCCAAATAGCGAAAAAGAGTGGGTTAGATTAGATGCTAATGTAGAATTTGTGGAGAACTTAGACCTAAAGAAAAAAGCCTTTGAAGTACTACCATTATTAAAAATGGCTTATCAAACTCCAGAAAATAGCAATTGTGTGCTTTTAAAGTTAGTAAATATCGATGCAAAAAAACAAAGCTTATCTGGAAAATCAGAGAAAATTGAGTTATAAAAATTTAGCTAAAATATTAGAGTTATAAAAAACGTAATATTGTTAAGGGGACTTCTTCTAAAAGTTGAAGTCCTTTTTTGATATATTAAGACAAATTATTTAAAATACTTATCCCTGAACTAAAATGCAAAAACAATTTCAACTGGGAAAGAAAAGTTTTTAAAGTTCAGCCAATGTTCAGATAGTAAACAAACAGACTTCAGTTTTTAAATATAAAATACAGATATAGAATAATTGAAAAAGTTCAGTTACTCTATAAAATATTTGAAATTTCGGAGGATGATATAATATGAAAAAAAGAAAATTTTTTGCGGCGATAGGAACAGCGGTATTAATAGGAGCATCTGGAGTAGCATCTTTTGCTGCTGATAATACGGGAAATAATGCGCAGTCAGGGGCGAAGCTAGAAGTAAGAAATGAGTTGAGAACTCAGATGAAATCTAAAGTAAGAGAATATTTAGATCAGGCTTTAAAGGATGGAAAAATAACTCAAGAGCAATATGACAATATGATTAAGATGCAGGCAAATTCAAATAAAACTCAAAATGCAAATGGAAGGAATATGAGAAACAAAGATAGTCAAGCTCAAAGTAATGGAGGACGAAAAGGAGGTATGGGCAAAAATAGATCTTCTAAAGATAGAAGGGGTGGTCTAGCGTGTGCCAACATGAATGGAGTACAATTTACTGAGGAACAAAAGTCAGAGTTAAAGGCAATTAGGGAAAAGATACTTACTGATTCATTAAAAGCAGGAAAAATAACTCAGGACGAGTTTGACAGAATGATGAGTAGATCGTTTGATAGAGATGTTAATAGTAGTTCTGATTCTGATTTAGGAAATATGGGAAAAAAGATGAATGGAAAAAAGGCAGTGAGCTAAATTCAAAAGAATAGTAAGTTGAGTTTTAGAGGAAAATATTAAATTTTAATTTTGATAATAGGGTGGTTATAATTGAATATATAGCCACCCTATTTTATTAATTAAAAACAAATCTAAACTAGCTCAGTTTTGCATAAAAACATATTCTTGAGAGAACGTTATTTATTTTTTTAATTGTGATATAATTTGTATAAGGTGGTGAATAAAATGGCAAAAATTCTAATATGCGATGATGAAAGTGGTTTGAGATCGGTGATAAAAAGATATGCAATATTTGAGGGTCATGAGGTGGTTGAGGCATCTAATGGTATGGAAGCGGTTGAGCTATGTAGGGACACTTTTTTTGATATTATTATTATGGATGTGATGATGCCAGAATTAGATGGATTTTCTGCTGTGAAAGAAATAAGAAAAAAATTAGACACACCTGTTATTATGCTTTCTGCAAGAGGTGAAGAATACGACAAGGTATTAGGATTTGAAGTAGGGGTTGATGACTACGTTGTGAAACCTTTTTCGTCAAAAGAATTGATGCTTAGAGTGAATGCGATTTTAAGAAGAAATAGGGCTGTAGAGGAAAGAGAAAAGAACGTTGAAGAACATGAAATATTTAAAAATGGGAGTTTGATTGTTGATTTAACGGCGTATAAAGTAAGTATAGATGGAAAGACTATAGATATGGCACCAAAGGAGTATGAATTATTGTTTTACCTAGTAAGGAATAAGGGTATAGCAGTCCCAAGAGAAAAAATACTTACAGAAGTATGGGGATTTGACTACTTTGGTGATGATAGAACCTTAGATACTCATATGAAGCTACTTAGAAAATCTCTTGGTGAGTATGGAAAACTAATTGTGACACTTAGGGGAATTGGGTATAGATTAGAGGGATAGGAATATTGTAGATGGGAATTTTGAGAGGGCATACATATGAATAAATCAAGGAGATTAATGTGGAATATCTTCGCATTTTTAATAGGATTTTGTGCATTATTGATTACTATATTATGGATTTTTGAGACAACACTACTCGATAAGATGTACAAAAATATCAGAAGAAATGAAATTGAACAGGCAATAAATTTAGTTGCAGACAACATAAATAATGAAGATTTAGATCAAATACTATTAAGCCTACGAGATAATTCAGAAATAATAGTTACTCCAGCTCAAAGCTTTGTTTTTCCAAAAAGGAACAGAATGCAGAAAAATCACGATCTAAGACAGGTGATGACTGAAAAAAGGACATTTACAAATTCTAAGGGAGAACAAAAGGAATATATTTTTTACGCAATAATATCACCTGTAAAAGCTACGGTGTCCACGATTAAGGTGCAGTTATACTATGTGACTGGCATTATGGTATTCTTGTCTGTAATACTTGCATTTATTATTGCTCGATCTGTTGCAAAACCGATAGAAAATCTAAATAATAGTGCAAAAAAACTTGCAACGGGAAATTATGATATAAAGTTTGTAGGAAGAGGTTATAGAGAGATACACGAACTATCAGATACATTAAACTACACAACCTCAGAACTTTCAAAAGTAGAGTCATTGAGAAGGGAGTTAATGGCAAATATATCACATGATTTGAGAACTCCACTCGCCCTAATATACAGTTATGCTGAAATGATGAATGATTTTCCTGGAGAAATAAACAAAGAGCAAACCGAGGTTATTATGAACGAAACAAAAAGACTGACATCATTGGTTGGTGATATTTTTGATGTATCTCAGCTTGAAGCTGGGACATTAAAACTTAATAAACAGGAGTATAACATTACAAAAAGTATATCAGAAACAATAAAAAGAGTATCTGAATTGGTAAAAAAAGATGGATATAAACTGGTATTTGAAAATGATGGTTATGTATCTGTAGTAGCTGATGAAGTTAAAATCACTCAAGCATTTTATAATCTTCTAATAAACGCAATTCACTATTGTGGAGATGACTTGACTGTAGTTGTAAGGCAACGAATTTCAGATAAAATTATCAGAGTAGAGGTTGAGGATCACGGACCAGGTATTGACGAAGAAGATATTGAAAATATATGGAATAGGTATTATAAAATAGACAAAACACATAAAAGAGCAATTATAGGAACAGGCTTAGGGCTTTCTATAGTAAAAAAAATAATTGAAATGCACGGAGGATCATGTGGCGTAGACTCACAGACAGGAGAAGGAAGTATATTTTGGTTTACCATTCCAATTAAGTAAAAAATATATAGATATTAAGCAAAGTTAATGAATAAGAATAAACTTAATAACAGATAAAAAGAAGAGGTGGACAATGAGAAAAAAATTGGATATTGAAGATAAAGATAAGCTATTACTAATACTAGAAAAAAGATTTAAAGATAATATGAATAGACATATGGATATTGAATGGGAAAAAGTAAAAATGCGTTTAGAAAAAAATGATGAAAAGTTGTGGACATTAAACGAAATGGAAACTACGGGTGGCGAACCTGATGTAATAGGTCAAGATGATGAAACATACATCTATTGTGACTGTTCGAAAGAAACACCAATAGGAAGAAGAAGCATTTGCTATGATAAGGAGGCATGGGAATCGAGAAAAAAATTCAAACCAGAAACAAGTGCTATGGAAATGGCTGATAAGATGGGGATTGAAATGTTAAATGAAGAGGAATATAAATATTTGCAAACATTTGGTGTATTTGATACAAAGTCATCTAGCTGGATAAAAACACCTGAAAATATGAGAAAATTAGGTGGAGCACTTTTTGCGGACAGTAGGTATGACAGAGTGTTCTTTTATCATAACGGAGTAGAATCATATTATCAAGGAAGAGGATTTAGAGGAAAGATAAATGTATAAAAGATAAATGTATAAAAGAATACATATTAGATATATAGAAAAAAGCATAAAAAATATTATACAGAAGAAAAAATAACCTATTGAGAAGAGAATATCAAAAAAGTAGAGTACTAAAATGTAATATTTTATTATAAACAATGTAATATTTTATTATAAACTTAGTAAGATTATTTTAGATGAATCTATAGTATTATGGTATAATATTAATAATAATAAATTTGAAGATGTGAATTTATTAAATATTGTAAACGGTTTGGAGGATTATTATGAAAAAGAAAATATCACTGTTTTTAGCTGCTTTAGTTGCAGTTGGGGTGCTTGCTGGATGCACACCTAAGAGTGAACAAAAAGAAGCTAAACAGCCAGTTGTAGCCAATGTTGCAACTCTAAAGGGGCCTACAGGTATGGGAATTGTAAAAATGATGTCAGATGAGAAAAATGCAAAAGATAAAGGATATAATTTTACAATTGCAAACTCAGTTGATGAAATAGTACCTCTACTGGTTGGAAAAAAAGCCGATATAGCTGCAGTACCTTCAAATGTTGCATCAGTTATTTACAACAGCAAAAAAAGTGACATCGTAGTGTTGGCAGTAAATACTCTTGGAGTGCTTTATGTCGTAGAAAATGGAAACACAATCAATAGTGTAAACGATTTAAAAGGAAAGACAGTTTATTCAAGTGGAAAGGGAGCCTCTCCAGAATATGCTTTCAACTATATCCTAAAGGGAAATGGACTAAATCCTGATGCAGATGTGAAAGTTGAATACAAGGCAGAACACACAGAAGCTTTGGCTGATCTTGTTAAGAATAAGGGTGGAATAGCAGTGTTGCCACAGCCTTTTGTGACAGTAG
>JBDHVM010000055.1:0-8096 GCA_039809725.1 Peptostreptococcus sp. | reverse complement strand
ACAAAAAGATATTGAAAAGAATAAAGCAATAGATTTTAGAAGAGATGAGCTAACAAAAGAAGATATTTCTTTAGAAGGTATAGCAGATACTGTAGAAAATCTTTTAGACGATATTCAAAAGAATCTATATAATAAGGCAAAGAAATATAGAGATGAAAGAACTTATCATGCGAACAACATGGACGAGTTTGTAGATATTATAGAAAACAAGCGTGGATTTGCAAAAGTAATGTGGAAAGATAACGCAGAAAATGAAGCAAAGATAAAAGAATTAACAGGAGCTACAATAAGAGTAATACCATTTGCTCAAGAAAATCTTGGAGAAAACTGCTTCTACTCAGGAGAAAAAGCAGACCATATGGTAATATTTGCTAAAGCATATTAAACAAAACTAGCTAAAAATTCCTTGAGATTTATCTTGTTATAAAAAATAAATAGTCTATTAATAAATGACGCTGATAGTAATATCCGAAACCACAGTAATGGGAATTGGATACTATCAGCGTTATTATTTTGTTTCACGATTAGTCTAGTGAATAAAAAGCACTATTTAAGCAAATAAAAAAACTAATATCGAAGCAAATAAAGACTATATTGTACTTGCGTATTTTTGAATAATAAGTGTAAAATAAATGTAAGGGATCTCAAATTTTTTATAAGTAAGATACTTTGTTATGTGAAAAAATAATAACTTGAAACTTCGATAGTTTTTTACGTTATAGAGGAGAAAAAATGATAAAATTATTAAAGGCATATATAAAAAATAACTTAAAAATTATTTTATTAGTAATAGTGATAATGAGTATTTCTGTAGCGGGTGCTATTGCAATAATGATGTCAGAATACAGTGAAAATATAAACCACTATAACTATATAAAAAAATACAGTTCTATATATGGCTGTGAAGGTAATAAATTATCTATCGAAGAAGTGAATAAAATTAAAGAATTTGAAACAGTTAAATCTTTATATAATGTAATCCAATTTGATAGTTTTATAAAAGAGGGTAACGGTAAAAAAATATCTATGGAAGGTTACAACAAAAAGGTACTAGATCTGTATAAAATGAATCTTGTAGCGGGACAATATCCAAAAAATGATTATGATACCCTAGTTTTTAATGCAGATAATAAATATAAAATTGGAGATTATATAAATGGAAAAATATATTACGAAACTAGTATAAATGGACAAACAAATAGCCATTTTATTAACATGAAATTAAAAGTTGTAGGAATAGTTGATAACAAGGTTCGAAGATATTCGTCAGCAGAAATATTTTATACAAAAATAAATAACAGCTTAATTCCTAAAAATGATAGATTTTATAAAGTTTATATCAATTTTAAAAGTGGAAATCAAAAACTTGAAAATGAAACTAATAAATTAATAAATTATCTACAATTGAGTTCGGATAATTTATATGCAAATAGAGATCTATCGCAAATAAACTCACTCATGGTAAATTTAAAGATGGATAATCCGAGGTTTAAGTACTTAGTATTTTCAGGTATGCTATTTAGTTTGGTTACAATCATTATATATTCTAAAAAGAGAATTGAGGATATGAAGCTACTGAGGATAGTAGGTGCAAGTAAAAAACAAGTGATGCTTTTATTGGGTGGAGAAGGAATAATAATTGCTACTCTTTCAGAGATAATAGGAACTATTTTAGGATATTTATTAACAAAAATTTTGATATACAATGTAAATTATACTTTGGCAGTAAGAGAATTATTTAAACAGTTACCAAAGATAATACATTATAATATCTATTTTAGCCAATATACTTTTAAAATAGTCATTATACCAATAGTAATAGCATTTCTATATCAAGTACTTAAAGTTAATAAAGGCTTGGCGTATAACGGTGAAAATAAATTAGGTGAATTTTTGAATAAAATCGTACACATAAATTTATTTAAAAACAAAAATATATTAGACAAAGTATCGAGTATTAATTTTAAGAAAAACGTAATTTATCTGTTAATACCTGTGATATTGCTTTCTCTGCCAGTTTCAAACTATATTAGATGGAAAAATGCCGATGAAAAATCAAAAAACTCCACATATAGCACCTCAGGGATAACGACAATGTACGCTCATAGAAACTCAAAAGTAGATAGAAATAACTATTTCATTCCTGAATTTGGCTTTGATGAAAAAGACATTAGTAAAATTGATAAAATTAATTCTATTAATGAGGTTTGCCAGTGCTTAGCGTAGATGTGATATATTTAAGTGATAAAGATGATTTTAGAAAAGAATATACAAGCAACAAAAATAAAAATGTAGAATATAGTTATGAACTATTAAGTTTTGATAAAAGGGAACTTAATAAATACAAAGCGATTTATAATGAATTGAAGGGTTCTGAATTAAAAAGTGATTATCCTAAAGTATACCTAAAAGATCGTGTATATTCTAGATATAATAATGAATATATAAGTGTATTTAAAAACAAAAAAGTGGGCGAGATTGTAAACTTTAGAGTTCCATTAAAAAATGGGAACAGATTTGATTTTAAAAATATTAAAATGCAAGTGGCTGGATTTATAAATACCAAAAATTTAGGAGCCCTTATACTTAGCAAGGGACTAATTGGAGGCGCATATATTGAACCGAACGAATTAAACAAAGTTCTTGGATATAAACGTTATAACACAGTATATTTTAATTCGACGGGCAGTGAAGATATGACCATAAAAAAATTAAGAGAGGCCATAGGAAACGAATACCAGTATAAGAATTTTTTTGAAGAATTTAAGTCTGGTGATGGTGAAAAGCAGGTATCATTTGAAATATTTACAAACATGATATATACGGTAACAATATCCGTTTTCACAATCTTATCATCTCTAAAAATAATTTTTTCAATGAGAAAAAGAGAAGATCATATTATCAATTGTGTAGGTGCTTCAAAAAGAAGAATGAAGAAGATGTACATGAAAGAAGGCATAAAATATGGAATAATATCTTCTCTAATAACGGCTTCAATAGCGCTTTACGGAGTGATTGAAGAATATATGTATATGAAAAAAATCTTTAGCAATACGATACTGTATATAAACTATTATAGAGTATTAATATTTTCGCTTGTGCCTTTTATGATTTTTGTAGTATGTTATTATATAGCGATAAACAAAAAGGAAGAAAATGGAAGAACTTAAAAAAAGTAACCGTAAAAATTTAATTTATAAAAATAAAAAGGAGAAAAAATGAAAAAATTATCAGTAAAAAATATAAAAAAATATTATGGAAAGGATTCTAGTTTAGTAAAGGCAGTTGATGGCATTTCACTAGAGATTGAAAGTGGGAAGTTTACATCGATTATAGGTGCATCGGGTAGCGGAAAATCAACACTTCTTCATTGTATAGCTGGACTTGACAATCCAACATCTGGAAATGTATATCTGGGAGATGATGATATTTATACACTAAGTGACGATGAGTTGTCAAAGATAAGAAGACAGGAATTTGGATTTATATTTCAAAGTTTTAACCTTATCCCAGTTCTTAATGTCTACGATAATATTGTTCTGCCAATACATCTGGATGGCAAAAAAGAAGATAAGGAGTATATAAATACTTTGACAGAAAAGATGGGTCTAGCAGATCAAATAAAAAAATTTCCAAATGAATTATCAGGTGGTCAACAACAGAGAGTTTCTATTGCAAGAGCACTGTCAAATAGACCTTCAGTAATATTTGCAGATGAACCAACTGGAAATTTAGACAGTAAGACAACTGAGGAAGTGATGGAAATACTTACAAGAGCAGTAAGCGAGTTTGATCAAACGCTTGTAATGATAACACATAATGAAGAAATAGCAAAAAGAGCGGATAGAATAATTACGATAAGCGATGGGAAGATATTAAATGATACAATTTAGAGGAGGGGGACATCTTCGCGAGTTATATTAATAACAAAATGAAAGAGGCTATTTCCGTTTTTTTCCTTTTATATAAAAAGATACTATAAACCCGATTACTAAATTAATACAGTCAAAAGCGTGATTAAAAAACAATATATCTAATGGTTCAGCCACGTAAGGAATACTGTTTACGCTCAAAAATACAATGTTAAAAACTAAAATCTCAACTGGTATAATTAACGTAAGCAATAAAATTTTTTTACTATTTTTGGCAATTATATTGCTAAAAATAGTGTTTTCAAAATTGAGATATAAAAGAATACCGATTATGAAAGGTGCAATAATTTGAATATTTTTTACAAAAAAATAAGGAATATATGGATTAAACTCTTGCTTTTGAATCAAATGTAACCTTTTATCTAAGAAAAAAAGATAGAAGTAAAACATTACAAAAAATATTAGTAAAATTATATTTGTTATTTTTTTCGTTTTTATCTTATTCATTTTAGCACACCTCCATTTTTTATTCGAATATTCTAAGTATTTTATTTATAGTATACTTTTTTAAAAAAATTAATTCAACTCTTTTTTCTTACCACATGTGCCCTTTCGGGTATAACAAAAATCCTCCTATGATAATTTTATTTTACCACAGAAGGAATTATAATTTTACAGACTTTTTTTCATATTCTTACAAAAGAAGTATAATTTTTTCTTCAAATTAGCCTTCTATACTCTCCAGTTAAGTGTCAAAGACCTATGCTTTTTATGATCTATTGATTATTCTTTAGAATCATACAGATACATTGTGAAGATATTCCTTCTTCTATACCCGTAAATCCAAGGCCTTCTTCCGTTGTAGCTTTTATATTTATATTGGTCAATTCAGTTTTTAATATTCTTGAAAAGTTTTCTTTCATTTTGTCGAGATGGGGTGCCATTTTTGGCTTTTGTGCTATTATTGTGCAGTCTATATTTCCAATAATATAGCCCATTTGATTCATTAAATTTTCAGCATATTCAAGGAGTTTTAAACTGTCAGCACCTCTATATTTTTCGTCAGTATCAGGGAAGTGCCTTCCTAGATCTCCTACTCCAAGTGCACCAAATATTGCATCTATGACAGCGTGTGTCAATACGTCTGCATCTGAGTGACCAAGTAGTCCTTTATCGTGTGGGATACATACACCACCGATTATCAAATCTCTACCCTCGACTAATTTATGTACGTCATAACCTATTCCAACTCTCATAATCTATTCGGAAAAATCCGCCTCCTATAATTATTAAAAATAAGACTAAGTGACTTATTTCTTTGAACTTTCTATCAAAAATTGTGCATACTTTAAATCTTCTGGTGTTGTTATCTTAATATTTTGATAGCTACCCATAATCATTTTAACATTATATCCAAGAGATTCAACCAGTGATGAATCATCCGTTGCGGAAATATTTTCACTAAAAGCCTTGTTATATGCAGATATAAGTAAATCATACTTAAAGGTTTGAGGAGTTTGAGCACTCCACAGAGTACTCCTGTCTGGTGTAGATTTTACTGTATTTGACTGATCAACGACCTTTACGGTATCTTTTATTGGAACTCCAAGGCAAGTAGCTTCATATTTTTCTGTCAGATCAATCGACTGGTCTATGATATTGCTATTAATAAACGGTCTTGCAGCGTCATGGATCATAACAATATTCGATTTACCTAAGGTATCGAGACAATTTTTAATAGAGTCTTGTCTTTCTTTTCCACCGTAAACTAGAGTAATATCTCTATAGCCATACTTATCTAAAAGTGCTTTTACTATAGTTTCATCTTCTTTTCTTATAGCTATTGTTATATTATCAATTCTTTTGTGTTGATAAAAATGTTCAATAGTATACGCCAATATTGGTTTTGAATCTATTTCAATAAAGGCTTTGTTGATATCATATCCCATTCTTTTTCCAGATCCTGCTGCTACGATTATTACATCAACCATAATTCACCTCTCAGATGTTTTATCTGCCTGCTCTTTTCTTTGTAAGTTCGTTGATACTGTTTATCCAGTTTTCAGTCTTACCAACGTGTACTTCATATATTTGACTTTTTTGCATCTTTAGCCTGATTCCATCATTTGTAAAAGCTGTAGGTTTAAATCTTTCAATAGAGACTATCTTTGAAAGTGGTAGTCTTATAGCTTTTTTTTCTATCAACTCTGGGTCGGGAGAATTGGCAAATATCAATTGTTTATCAGTAAGATATAGCCACCCTTTAGATTCTTTTGAACCAAGTTCAGGCATATCTGCTGAATCATGTATTACCAATTTGCCTTGGTTTTGAAGTTTCTGTGCCATTATCCTCATATTAGTTGTATTTCTTCCTCTTCTACTAAACATATATCCCGTTAGAAAAAAAGTCCCTCCCAACAAAAAGAATATGTATACGAAGTTTGCAAGTCCTCCAACAAACCCCTTTTGCATAAACTGTCCGATATTTAGTGCTATACCGAATAATAATCCGACTGCTGTTGCATTTCTAAGTTGTTTTAAAGTATCTGTTCTCATAATTTTTATGTAGCATGGACAAAAGTTTTACCATGCTGTTTTTCTCCTCATTAATTTTCTAATTTCTTGTACTGCATTTTTTAGTGTATTTCTAATCACGCATATCGAAACTTTTTAGCGTTTGCTAATAATTGCCAATTTTCTTTTTTGATGGTAGTAGCAGTGTTAAGAGTACACACGCTCCACCAACTAGGAAACAGGTAATATATATTATGTTGTATCCACCAAACAGAGCCTGAACCACATCGGATTTTTGAAGCGCTTTGTTTGCTAGTATTGACCCTGTATCAACTGTAAGTCCTATTTTCTGGAAATAACTTGATATTGAGTGATTGACGATAAGGCCAAATGCACTGATTCCAAGTATTTCTCCTAATGTCCTAATAAACATGACAGATCCTGATGCTACTCCAATATCCTCTTTTGCAAGTGTTTCTTGAACGATGAAAAGAAGCATATTAAAACTTCCACCAAATCCGAAACCAATCACAGCGGAGGCAAGTGCCATTATTAATGGGCTACTTTGTGGCCTTAGCATGACAAGGCCGAATAAACCAAGATCAAGTATTAAAAGACTCATCATAAGAATAGTCCTTGTAGTGTATTTACTGATAATCCTTGATAATGCAAATGAAGAAAGTACCCAAAATACTGACATAGGGACAATAGGCACTGCGGATATAATAGGTTTATAACCTTGTACGCTTTGCATAAATGACGGATTGTATACGTCCATAGCAATCAATATCATTGCATTTAAAAAGCATATTATCATTATTATTAGTATCTCTTTTGAAAAAAGCTTGTATGGTAGTACTGGACTTTCAGCAGATTTTTCAATCTTATAAAAGATTGCCATAAGTACCAAAGATATCGAAAGAAATCCTAAAACATTGAAGCTGAAAAATGAATTTTTCTCTAGGGATGACATTGCGTGTATCATACATGAAATGGCTATTGTAAGCACAGCTAATCCCTTTACATCAAGCTTTTCATCGCTTTTTGAATCTACGGTATGGTAAGATTTTTCAATAAAGTAAATACTCAAAAGTCCAACTGGAATATTGATTAGAAATACCCAGTGCCATGAAAACTTCATCAAGATAGCTCCGCCTAGAACAGGGGCTATCAAACTTGCAATACTCCATACAGTAGAGTTATATCCTTGAATTTTTGCACGTTCTTCAATTGCAAATACATCTCCTATTGTTGCCATAGTAAGTGTTGTAATAGCTCCTGATCCAAGACCTTGTATTGCCCTTGAAAAGATTAAAAAAGGCATACTACCTGATAATCCACACATAAGTGATCCTATTAAAAAGATGACTATTGAAAATTGAAGTAACCTTTTTCTTCCGTAAAAGTCGGACAATTTCCCAAAGACTGTAGTGGCAATTGCATAAGTCAATAGATATATTGAAAAAACGTAACTAGATAGATTAAATCCGCTTAAATCTTTTACGATTGAAGGGATTGCGGTCGTGACTATGGTTATTTCAACCGCACCCATAAAAGTACAAGCGAAGAGTGCGATTGTAATTAATTTTTTATTCATACTCATAAGTTCACCTAGTTAGAACGCCCAGTTGCCATCTTTAAATACTTGGAAATACTCTCCGTTTTTCTTCACACCTACAATATCTAAGTCTTTATCTCCAACCATAAAGT
>JBDHVM010000054.1:0-8110 GCA_039809725.1 Peptostreptococcus sp. | reverse complement strand
TATGTATGTTTCATTAATTATTATTAACTTTTCACTCATATTTTGTCATAAACTCATTACATATTATTCACTTAAAACCCGTTTTTTTGTAAAAACTCCCTCGTCAATCCAGAATCTTCTTTGTTTATTTTCTCATTTACATTTTTTTCAAACCCTAAAAGTCTCTCTACGTATTTCCCTATACAGTCATTTTCAAGATTTACAATATCACCCTCAACTTTGTCTGCCAAAATTGTGTTCTTGGATGTATGTGGAATTATCGAAACACTAAAGCTTTCTCTTTCAACAGTTGCCACAGTCAAGCTAATTCCATCTATAGTAATAGACCCTTTTTCAACTATGTATCTCATTATTTTCGCATCTGTTTTTATCTTATACCAAAAAGCTATATCATCTTTTTTTATTGAAACTATTCTTCCAGTACCATCTATATGTCCAGATACTATATGACCGCCAAATCTTCCATCTGCCTTCATAGCTCTTTCGAGATTGACCTTAGATCCTACTCTTATATTATTAAGTGAAGATCTACTTAGAGTTTCGTGCATTATATCCACACTAAACTCATTTTTTTTAAACTCGGTCACTGTTAGACACACACCATTCACTGATATACTATCTCCTATATTTACATCGGATAATACTTTCTCTGCGCTTATTATTAAGCTAGATGACTTATGTCCCTTTGTTACTCCTCTTATGCTTCCTATTTCTTCAACTATTCCTGTGAACATCTAATTACCTCGCTTTCCAGTAGTATATCCTCTCCGATAACGCTTATTTTAGGCTTTGAAAGTTTAATCGCATCGTTTGGGAAAGCTACTCCTTCACCTGCTACTGGCGATTTAGCATCCTTACCACCAAATATTTTTGGAGAAACATATGCTTGGACTCTGTTTACTATTCCTTCATTTAGAGCCGACCAATTGAGTGTACTGCCACCTTCTAGAAGAATACTGTCTATTCCTAACTTCCCTAAGTCTTTCATTAATGATTTTAAATTTATTGACCTTTCATTTTTATTTTGTCTAATAAACTCACATCCTAAATCAGTATATGTTCTAATTTTCTGTTCGTCAGTACAGCAAGTAGCAATTATTGTTTTGTAATCGTTTGCAGATGTTACTAATTTCGAATCTATTGGTGTCCTCAAATCTGTGTCACAAATTATTCTCACTGGGCTATTTCCATTATCAATTCTGCAAGTAAGCATGGGATCATCTTTAATAACGGTATCAACTCCGACCATAATTCCAGAATATCTATGCCTTGTTTTTTGAACATTTTCTCTAGACTTATCACAAGTTATCCATTTAGACTCTCCACTATGAGTACAAATTTTACCATCTAACGTCATCGCATACTTCATAAGTACAAATGGTTCTTTTGATTTAATAAAGTGAATAAATACTTCATTTATTTTTTTACATTCCTCTTCAAGAACGCCTACTTCAACCTCTATATTGTTTTCTTTTAATTTTTTTACGCCCTTTCCAGAAACTAAAGGATTTGGATCCAACATACCAATCACTACTCTTTTTATTCCGCTTTCAATAATCGCTTCAGTACATGGTGGAGTGATTCCATAATGGCAACAAGGCTCCAAGTTCACATACAGTGTTGCACCCTCCATATCTTCATTACAATTTAATATAGCCATCCTCTCAGCGTGTAGTTCTCCATGCCTTGCATGATAACCTTTGGAAATAATTTTATTATTTTTCACTATCACGGCACCTACCAAAGGATTTGGATTTGTCCACCCAAGCCCCATTTTTGCAAGATCTAACGCCGTATTCATATAATACTCATCCATGAAATATCCTCCAATATTTTACAATAAAACGACCTTGAATAATCATTCAAGGCCTAGACTTTGTCATAATACAAGTATACGATATAACTCTATCAAAATAAAAAACTCTGAAATGATACAATCATTCCAGAGCAAAATACAAATCAATACACTTTATTACATCTTCTTTCATCCAGACTATACTGTCGGCCTCGGAATTTCACCAAGTCAGCTTTCGCTCGTGGGCTATAACCACCGGTAGGGATTTTCACCCTGCCCTGAAGATACTATTTAATTATCTTAAATTTATCATATAAATAAATCTTTGTCAACATTTTATTTTCTGACTAAAAATACACATTGTTCAAAAAAGCATCCATAATATACTCTTATATACCTATTGCCTTTAGTACATTTTCGTTATCCTACGTACTTTTTACACTTAGTACACTTTTTACACTTAGTGCATTTTTTTATTTTTTTGGGTTTTTTATCAAGTTTTTTCTTATTTTTATTGTTTTTATTGTTTTTATTTTTGTCTTTTTCTTTCATCTTTTCTTCTACTCTTCTGTAGAAACTATAGTAACTCCAGTCAAATCTTTTTCTGCTATAATATCTTCAATAGTTTCCTTAGCTTCCATCAACTTCTCTAAAGACATTGAATAATAATCTGTACCTTCAGCAGTTACAATATTAAAACCATGTTCATTTAAAAATGAATTTACACATTCTTCATTTTTCTTATACACAACATAACCTGCCACACAAACACCTACACCTATTGCTACACCTTTTAATAATTCATTTCTTCTATAAAACATCATTCTTCCTCCTTATTTTTTTAAGAAAATACTTTTTAAACTCCAAAACTCTCCGTCTAATATATTATTGACAATACTGACTTTTCTATCTCACTATACTTCTTCTTACATTTACATTCTGGTAGGCGTCAAAGAATGACCCTACAAATTCTTTAAAGAAAATATTTTTATTATTTTCTTCAACCACTTTCAACTCACCGTTTTTTTCAACGGTACTTATTATTATAGCTCTATTTTGTCTAGTCAAAATATGTCTACCAAACGTCAATACCCATGCGATTATTGGTGAATACCTACTTGCACTACTTGTCATCACTGTCGCATTTGTAATTGTACTTTTATTGATCGTATTAAACAAATACATTATGGACATAACCTCAGGGTCAAAAGCCCCCTTCTGACTAAGCTCTTTGTAACCATGTTCAAATATAGCACCAATTGTTGTACCAACTGCACACCATCTAATAAAATTTGCATACTTGAATACGCCGTTTCCAACACCTGCAAAATTGACACCTAAATCCAGTATTATAAAACCTAAAGAAACTAAAGAACTATATCCCATCGCCTGATGTTTAGATAGTTTATAATTTACTTTTATTTCTCTGACACCCAAATCAGCCGAATAAAACCCACAGAAGTTTAGTATTATTTTTTCCAAATCTGAGTCCCCGTTTTTATTGTCATATTCAAAGATAAAATTATCAATTGCTCCATTATAGCTTCCTTTGCTAATGGCACTTGTTTGTTTTAATTTTTTCAAAATCACAGCAGGATCATTAGGTTTTCTATTCACTTTTAATCTTAATCTTCCTGAAATTGAAAATACAACATCTACCTCAGTTTCAATTTTACTATATTTTTCCTTCATATTATCGCACTCCTCTTAATGCCTTATGAAACAATATTCTACAAGAGTTTCCTACCACAAGTATAGTGCTCATATTGTGCACTACTGCACTCCAAAATACAGATATATTACTCGTAGCTCCTAAAATAAGACCGACAGTATTTATACCTATTACCAAGGCAAAGTTCTGCTGTACAACTTCCATTGTTTGATTTGATAGATTCATTACCTTTGGTATCATCAATGGATCATCAGCATTAATGACTATATCTGAAGTCTCGATTGCAACATCTGTAGACTTACTTCCTAGCGAAATCCCCACATTTGCATATGATAGTGCTGGTGCATCGTTGATTCCATCTCCAACCATTATTACTCCTGTCCCCTCGGATTTCATCTTTAATATTTCATTTGCCTTGTCCTCTGGTAAAAGTTCCGCTCTAAAACTATCTGCGTTTACCTTGCTTGCCATTTCCATAGCTTGCTTTTTCATATCCCCAGTAAGTATTATAACTTCGTTGATTCCATTCGATCGCATCATATTGATTGCTCTTTTTATATTTTTTCTAGGTTTATCATGAGCTCCAAGAACACCTAAAAATTCTTTATCGAGAGAAACATATATCGGCGTTGCTCCACTTGCAAAGTCAATTGCATCTTGATTAGGATATATCCCATTTTCGTTCATAAACTTTAGATTTCCTACCCTTACAATCTTGCCTGCCACCTTAGTGTACGAACCTCTTCCAATTTCAGTTTCTACTGCTCCATGACGTGGAATCTTTACACCCAACATTTTTCCATACTCAAGTACACAAAATGATAATGGATGTGAAGATGATTCTTCTGCAGCACACGCATACCTTACCAAATCATTTTCTGTATGATTTTTACTTCCAACAAAGACATCCTTTATTCTAGGGCGACCTTCAGTAATTGTTCCCGTCTTATCAAAAACAATAGTGTCTGTCAGATTTAACTGTTCTATAAAAGCTCCACCCTTTATAAGAACACCGTTTTTCACTGCCGTATTGATAGAAGCCGAAAATGCTGTAGCTGTCGAAAGCTTTATTCCACACGAATAATCAATTACCAACATATTTAGAGCCTTAGTCGTGCTTTTTGTAACTCCAAACACCACTGCACTTAATAATAAATTCAAAGGAACTAAATAATTTGAAAACTTATCAGCATATTTTTGTATCGGTGCTTGTTGCATTGCACTATTTTCAACCAAGTCAATTATTCTTGATATTACAGTATCATCTCCTACCTTCTTTGCCCTTACAGTTATTGTTCCATTTTTAATCAATCCACCTGCAAAAACTTCATCGTCCTTCTTTCTTATTACTGGCATATATTCGCCTGAAACGGAGCTTAAATCAACGATGGCTTCCCCATCAATTATTTCTCCATCTACGCAAATTTTTTCACCTGTATGAATGACAACAAGATCCTCTTTTATTATTTTATTTACGCTACATCTTTCCGTACTTCCATCTTCATTTAGTTTCCACGCAAAATCCTCTTCTACGCTAAGGAGTTTCTTTATCGAACTTCTTGTTTTCTCAACAGTATATGCAGTCATAAATTCCGCAACATCTGAAAGCGCAATTATCGTTAGGGCCGATATGCTATTTCCTAATAATAAACTTGCAACTATCGATGTAACCGTCAAAAAATCAGCATTTGGTCTCTTTGTCTCAACAAGCCCGTCCCATGCCGTTTTATATAACGGAGCAGTCAAAGCTAAACTTGTAATAGCTGGAACAGTTGTAAACTTATCGTAAATCGCCCTATTAACTATTGGAGATGCACCTATCCCTAAAATTTTTGAGGATAGGATAACCCCTCCATTCAATACAAGCCTAGCTAACAATTTTCTAGATGATTCATTCTCGCCGTCATACTTCGCATTAATTTCTTGATTCTTGATATTTATATAATTCTTATATATTTCCACGGAATATTTTGCGACAATATTATCAATCACTTCTATTAAATCAGTAACAACAAATGTGTCATTTTCAATTTCATATTTTATCAAAATGGTTTCAGTTACTGAGTTAATATGAACATGATTTATATAATAAACATCTAATATGGAATCTATCAAGCTTTGATAGCTTTCGCCAGCATACTTAATCCCAGGGTATTTTAGCCTCAATCGACCTTGAATATTTGATACGACTTTTCCTTTCAGTGTCAAAACCTTATTTCCTAATTGAATCAATCTATCTCCCCCCTTATAGTGCAAGTAGTGATATTTAGTATTTTTTATTTACACTCTATATTAATTTACACACTTTAATATAATTTTTTTTTACTTTAATCTAATTCTTTTTTACTTTAATGTACTTCTTTTTTACTTTAATGTACTTCTTTTTTACTTTAATGTACTTCTTTTTTATTGCACAATTAATAATATACTACTTATTTTTGTTGGTTCATTTGCTTGTTATTTGCGACCTTGGTATACTCGTCAAGAATACCAAATAACATTTTTCTATTTTTTTCTTCGCTATTTTCGTCTAGTTGACTGATTAAATCAATATTGTCTGCAGCAAGTTTTTTTATGTCATTTAGCCACTCAATAATTTTTTTAGAATCCAACTTATCTTTGTCATACTCAATTATAGTTGTTCCGATCACAGCATTAAATGTTACATTCTTTACACCGTTTAGTCTTTTTATCGCCTCAACTGCGTCTTTCTGATAAACCATCATATTTTCAGGTATCTTTTTATAATGACTAACCTTCAGTCTCAATCTGCCAGGCAAATCTGATAATACTTCAAATTTGAAAAAAAAATTCAATATTGTCAATTTAATATTTACCATCTAGTTTAATTCCTTCTCTCAATTATTTGTCTGTATATATTTCTATTTCTTTATAAAAACAGTGTTGAACTCCACCAAAATAAAGTTGGATACCCTGGATTATTTCTTGGCCCAAATAACCTCAAATCCCTTAAAGCCGCAAGTAGTAATATCATACCTACAAGTGTTTTCATATCTAACATTCCATTAGTATAGTCGTATATTCCATTATTTAATGCAGATACAGTTTCATCTATTTTTTTACGTACTTCCGATTCTCTGCCTTCATCAAGTGTTTTATCAATTCCTAAAAGCTTTATTATTGCACCTTCAATCGTTTGAGCATCTACTTTCGTATTATCATACTCTACCAAAACACTTCCAGTCAAAGTATTAACCTTACATAGACTTATTACAGATATATTTTTTATCTGCCCCACTAGATGTTCTGACAAACCTATATTTGACTTTAAAATAGGAATATTAAATCTTATTCTTCCATCAACTGAACTTTTAATTTCTATAGCATTTTTAAAAGAAGGTAAGTTCAGCATATTTCCATCTTTTTTTACTAAAGAAGACTTGTCCGTATTATACAACTTCAATATGTTGCTTGCTAAAAGTAAAGTTGTAATAAATGCCGTTTTTTTTGTAAAAATCATATTGCACCCCCACATTCAGATTTCAAACTGCCTTTTCATTTTTTTATTATCACTTTCAAATGATAATAAAAAAGTAGAAGAATACCACATTCTCTTTTTTCAACTGGTATTCATTTTCTTATCTATAACTATTATACCATAATTTCTAGACTTCTCAATAACTCAATTTCATATTTATACCCATAAAAATCATTCGGAGTCTCTAAAATCAACGGTATTCCCTTAATACGTGGATTATTTACAATGTTTTTAAATGTTTCTATGCCTAAAAAACCCTCACCGATTTTCTCATGTCTATCCTTATGTGCGCCTCTCTGATTCTTACTATCATTTATATGAATAGCCTTAAGCTTTTCTAATCCAATTATCCTATCAAATTCATCCAATACTCCATCTAGGTCATTTACAATATCATAACCAGCATCATTTACATGGCAAGTATCCAAGCAAACTCCTATTTTTTCACTTATTCTTACTTTATCAATTATAGCTCTTATTTCCTCAAAATTTTTACCTACCTCTGTGCCTTTACCTGCCATTGTTTCAAGAAGAATCATAGTAGTCATTTCATCATAAACTACATCGTTTAGCACATCTGCAATTAGCTCTATACCTTTTTCTGTACCTTGCTTTACATGGCTCCCTGGGTGAAAATTATAATAGTTATTCGGAATTAACTCCATTCTTTCAATGTCCTCTCTCATCGCTGAAAAAGCAAACTCTCTCGTTTTTTCGGTTGAGGATGCAGCATTTAATGTGTACGGCGCATGTGCAACTAACTTCCCAAAATTGTTATCAACTAGGTACTTATTAAATTCTTCAATCTCTTTCATATCAATTTCTTTTGCTTTTCCACCCCTCGGATTTCTTGTGAAAAATGCAAATGTGTTTGCTCCCATTTCTGTAGCTTCCCTAACCATTGACATATACCCCTTTGCTACAGATAAGTGTGATCCTATATACATAATTTTCTCCTTTATCTTATTCTTTATTATTTCTCTTTATCCCTATCTTATTTTTGTATCAATCTTTTTCAAAACATATTTACGTTATACCCAAGACCAAGAAAGATAAATCCATATCATCTCTTTTAAAGTCCATTTGTTTCTATTACTAATGCAAGCATATTTTTTTCAATATGTACTTAAAAAAATATATCTTA
>JBDHVM010000053.1:0-8215 GCA_039809725.1 Peptostreptococcus sp. | reverse complement strand
TACTGCGGCTGGACTTTGGTCGGCTGCTTGTCTTGGTCTTGCAATTGGAATAGGATTTTATGAAGGAGCCCTTATAGTGGGTGTAGCAATATTGCTTATTATGACTGTTCTACAAAAGGTGGAATACTTTTTTAGAGAACATTCTAAATTTTTGAGATTATACACAAATTTTGAATCGGCTGAATCAATGAATAAGTTTATAGAGTTTTCAAATGAAAATAATATTAAGATTATTGATATGCAAATTTCTAGGATACATGAAAAAAAAGAGAGAGAAATAGTTGCTATTTTTAGTATTAAAATGAAAAAACATCATTCGCACTCTGAAATAATTCAGCTTTTAAGTAATATAGATGGGTTAAAATTTATTGAAGAAATTTAAAAAGCTAGACACTAATACGCTAAATATCAAAATTGGCGTGTAAGTGTCTAGTTTTTAGATATCTAGATTATTCATTGTTTTCGAAGTCTTTATACATTAGTGACGGCTGTATCCCTGTATTATTTTGATATTTACCGCTTTTATATAAATCAAATTCCCCCAAAATATCGTGGTAGTAAATTTGGCATATTTGAGTATTTGGGTAGATAATTATTGGTTGTACACAGAAAATTTCAAGTGTCCAGTATCCAGCGAATCCAATATCTCCAAATCCTGCAGTTACATGAATAAATAATCCGAGACGACCAGTTGAAGACCTTCCTTCAAGCATTGGTACAAATTTTTCGGTTTTTGTAAATTCGTTTGTTCTACCGAGATACAACTTATTTGGTTCAAGCAATAGACCTTCTTTTGGAATCTTAATCTTTTTTGTCTTATTTGGCACTTTCATATCCAAAACATCACTTTCATATACTAAAAGCTCGTCGCTCAAAGAAAGGTTATAACTATTTGGGTTTACTTTGCTCTTGTCAAAGGGCTCTATAATAATATTTTTTGCTTCAACATTTTTTAAAATTTCTTTTCCTGATAAAATCATCTATATCACCTTCCATTTGAAATATTTTCTTCTCAGATAACACTATTTTAGCACATTACAAGTTAGAATGACAGCAGAAGAATTTATTTTTTGTAGATAGTGATCCGTTTAGAAGAAAAGAGCGATGACTTAATGTAGAATACTATTTACAAGAGATCCTTTTAAATGATAAACTTAATAGTATAGTAATAATTATTATGAAAGTAGGTGATATTAAATGTTAGAAGTTGGTTTAAAAAATGTTGAAAAACTTGTAGTAGATAATACAAATACTGCAGCAGCAGTTGGAAGTGGTGGATTAGATGTTTTCTCAACTCCAGCTATGATAGGTTTAATGGAAATGGCTTGTAAGTTGTGTGCACAAAAAGAGTTGGAAGATAGCTTAGGAACAGTGGGTATTTCAATATCAGTAAAACACAAAGCTGCAACTCCAATTGGAATGGAAGTAAGATGTGAGTGTGAATTGGTTGAAATAGATAGATCAAGACTTGTTTTTAATGTGAAGTGCTTTGATGAACTTGAGGAAATAGGGGAAGGTATTCATGAAAGATTTATTATTGATAATGCCAAATTCCTAGCGAATGTAAATTCAAAAATTGAAAGAGCGAATAAAAGGTAACTCGGCGAAGAGCACGCCTCGTTGAAACGCTTAAGTAAATTTTTAGCCAGTGCTAAAAATTACGTATTGATTTGTCTTGTTATAACTCGGCGAAGAACGTGCCTCGTTGAAACGCTTAAGTAAATTTTTAGCCAGTGCTAAAAATTACGTATTGATTTGTCTTGTTATAACTCGTCAAAAAGTGCGCCTCGTTCAAACGCCTAAGTATATTTTCAGGGAAATAATTCGTATTGAAATTTCTTGTTAGAATATAGTGTGTAAAGTCATTTCTTCTCTTCTTAGGAATAGGGAGGAGATGGCTTTTTCTGTATAGAACTCGATGAAGAGATTAGCCTATTTGAAATGGTTTTGTAGATTTTTAGCTAAGATGAAAAATTCTGAATAAGGTTTGCCTATTAGAACTCGGCGAGTATTTATCTCGCATTGTTGAAACGAATGTGTATTTTAGTTGGAGGTAATAAATGAATAATAATAAATTGTTTGGATACATTGATCATACACTGCTGAAGCCCTTTGCAAAATGGGAGGACATAGAGAAGTTATGTGATGAAGGAGAAAAATATAATACTGCTTCAGTTTGTATTCCTCAAACATATGTAAAGAGAGTAAAGGATAAATATAAAGATAGAATAAAGATTTGTACAGTTGTAGGATTTCCTCTAGGATATAACTCCACTGAATCAAAGTTAAAAGAAATTGAGACTGCACTAAGAGATGGCGCAGATGAAATTGATATGGTTGTAAATATTTCCGATGTAAAAAATAAAGACTATAAAAATGTGGAAAACGAGATTAAACTTCTTAAACAAGCAGTAGGTGATAAAATTTTAAAGGTAATAATTGAAACGTGCTATCTTGATGAGGATGAAAAAATTGCAATGTGTAAAGCTATTACAAATGCAAAAGCAGATTATATAAAGACGTCTACTGGATTTGGTACAGGCGGTGCTAAAATGGAAGATATTCTTTTATTTAAAAACTATATTGGCAGTGAGGTTAAGATTAAGGCAGCAGGTGGTGTAAAAACAATAGAAGATTTAATTGATTTTATTGATGCTGGGTGTGATAGAATAGGCACAAGTTCAGCGATTGAAATAATAGATGTGTCTTGTTAGAACAGAAAAAGTATATCGAGATAACGAATGAGTAAAAATAATAAAATGGAGATGATAAAGTGAGGTTCACAGATATTATTGAAAAAAAGAAAAATAAACTTCCTTTAAGTGAATCTGAAATACATTTTTGGATTAAGGGAGTTGTGAGTGGTGAAATTCCGGATTATCAGACTAGTGCAATTTTGATGGCAATAGTTTTAAATGGTATGGATGAAAATGAAACCGCTATACTTGCAGATGCAATGGTTCATAGTGGAGATATCATTGACTTATCAGAAATTGTTGGAATAAAGGTCGATAAACACTCTACTGGAGGGGTTGGTGATAAGACTTCTCTTGTTTTGGCAGCATTGGTTGCATCTTGTGGCTTAAAGGTTGCAAAGATGTCAGGTAGAGGTCTTGGACACACTGGTGGAACTCTGGATAAATTGGAGTCGATAGAAGGTTTTAATTGTTTTTTGAGTGAAGAAGAATTTAAAGATCAAGTTGATAAAATTGGGATATCAATAATTGGTCAAACTGGTGAATTAGTTCCAGCGGATAAAAAATTGTATGAGTTGAGAGATGTGACAGCAACGGTAAATTCTGTTCCTTTAATTGCATCTTCAATTATGTCAAAAAAAATAGCATCAGGGGCGGATATTATTCTATTAGATGTAAAATACGGCGAAGGTGCATTTATGAAAACAGTAGAAGAAGCAAAAAAACTTGCAAATACGATGATATCTATTGGAAAAAAGCTTAATAAAAAGACAATAGCAATGATTACAGATATGAATCAACCACTTGGAAATACAATTGGTAATGCACTTGAAGTAAAAGAAGCAGTAGATACATTAAAGGGAGATGGACCGAAGGATTTGACAGAACTGTGTGTAAAAGCAGGTGAGATAGTTTTAGTAAGTAGTGGGGTTGCAAAAAGTAAAGAGAGTGCTGAAAAAATGATTGAAGAAGCGATATTTTCTGGAAAAGCCTTTGATAAGTTTGTTGAAATGGTGGAGGCGCAAGGTGGAAATATCAATCAAGTATTAAATACAGATTTTTTACCAAAGTCAAAATATAAAACAAAGATATTATCTCAAGAAAATGGGTATATAAGTGAGATACACTCGTTAAAACTAGGTGTTTTGGCTATGCAACTTGGTGCAGGCAGAGAAACTAAAGAAGATAAGATAAACCATTCAGTAGGGTTAGAATTAAACGTAAAAAAAGGTGAAAAAATATCTAAAGATGATTTGATTTGTACGGTGTATCATGATAAAGCACTGAGTTTACAGTGGGAAGAAAATTTACAAAAAGCTTTTGAGTTTAGCCAAACTTGGGAAAAGAATGTACCGATTGTAGAAGAAATAATGGAGTAATATCATTTTATAAAGCAAGAAAAGCAAGCAAAATAATAAAGCAAGCAAAATAGTAAGGCAAGAAAATAGTAAAGTAAGAAAATGGTAAAACAAGTAATGTAAGCATGATAAGGAGTAAAAATATGAGTGAGTTTGGCTGGAATTTAGAGAATACATATACTAACCTGCCCAGTAAGTTTTATAGAAATCTGGAAAAAAATAAAAGTGTGACGCCTAAGATTGTAATTTTTAACAACGAGTTGTCAAATTCTTTGGGGCTTGATTCAGAAAAATTAAATAGTGATAAAGGAGCCGAGTTTTTACAGGGAGTAGTAAAATAGAAAATTCTAAAATGATTGCTCAAGCTTACTGTGGACACCAATTTGGATATTTTACAATGCTAGGTGATGGGAGAGCAATGCTATTAGGTGAACAAATAACTCCTGATAATAAAAGGTTTGACATTCAATTGAAGGGATCTGGAAGAACGATCTATTCAAGAGGAGGAGATGGTAAAGCTGTTTTGGGGCCTATGTTGAGAGAATATATAATTAGTGAGGCAATGTATGGATTAAAAATACCAACTACGAGGAGTCTTGCTGTTACTCTTACTGGTGAGGAAGTGTTCAGAGAGGTGCTTCAACCAGGAGCGGTACTTACTAGGGTTGCATCGAGTCATATAAGGGTCGGAACTTTTCAGTTTGCGGTCGCAAATGGAGAAAGGGAAGATATAAAAGCACTTGCAGATTATACAATCAGTAGACATTTTAATGAACTGGATAACATAGTAGATGAAAAAGAAAAGTACAAGCTTTTTTTGAGAAGAGTAGTTGAATTACAGGCAGAATTAATCTCAAGTTGGCAGCTTGTTGGGTTTATTCACGGGGTTATGAATACAGATAATATGTCTATATGTGGAGAGACAATTGACTATGGACCTTGTGCATTTATGGATACTTATAAAAAAGATACTGTATTTAGTTCTATCGATAGGGATGGAAGGTATTCATATAAAAATCAGCCGAGTATTGGGCAGTGGAATTTGTCGAGATTTGCAGAAACATTGGTACCTATTTTAGATGATGATACAGACAAAAGTCTGGAAATTGCAATTAGTGAAGTTGTCAAATATCAAAAAATATACGATACTTTCTGGAGAAAGGGAATGAGTAAAAAATTGGGAATATTTGATGAAGAAAAGGATGATATTTTTATTTTTTATGATTTGCTAAGTCTAATAGAAAAGTACAAAGCAGACTATACAAATACTTTTATCGATTTGAATTTTGAAGATTTTGAAGATAATGAACTGTTTAATTCCAGCGATTTCTTAAAGTGGAAAGAAAGATGGAAAAATAGGGTGAATAAGCAATCAAAATCGGCTGATGAAATAAAATCGTTAATGAAAAATAATAATCCTGCTATTATACCTAGGAATCATAAAGTGGAAGAGGCTATTGAAATGGCAGTCTCAAAAGGTGATATTAGTTTTACTAAAAGGTTAGTAGACTTACTTTCAAATCCATTTGAGCATACTCAGGAACAGAAAAAATTTTCAAAAGAACATAATAAATTTGATGAAAACTACAAGACATATTGTGGAACTTAAACTTTCTCAAAACTATCTTGTTATTGCTCGGCGAAGATGTCCCCCTCCTCTAAATAAAGTGTAGGTGGCGGGTACATTTTATAACGAAATATTAAAAAATGGAGGAAAGCATGGGAAATTTTTTATTTAGACTATCAAAATTGATACTAGGTCTATTTTTGTATGCTGTTGGAATAATAGTCACAATTAATGCAAATATAGGCTATGCACCATGGGATGTTTTCCATGTCGGTATGCACCTTACTGTGGGCTTATCTTTGGGAAGAGTTTCTATTTTAACGGGGTTTGTAATTGTAATACTAACTGTATTATTGGGTGAAAAGCTTGGAATAGGAACTATATTAAATATGCTGTTGATAGGTATATTTATGGATATAATATTAAGCTCAAAGATAATACCAGTTGCGACAAGTTTCGCATTTGGAGTAGTAATGTTGGTGGTGGGTCTTTTAATAATATCTTTTGCAACATACTTTTATATCTCACCAGGATTTGGTGCAGGTCCAAGAGATGGATTAATGGTTGCACTTTCAAGGAAGCTAAAACTCTCTGTCGGAATTTGCAGATCAATTATAGAATTTAGTGCTTTGGCAGTGGGATACTTTTTGGGTGGAATGGTTGGAATTGGAACGCTAATGTATGTGATGCTGATAGGTTTTGTGGTTCAGGTTACATTTAATATATTAAAGTTTGACCCTAAGACAATAAGACACGAAAGTATAAAGGACTCAATAGATAGAGTTAAAGCAAGATAAGAATAAATTTGAATGACAAATATCGCTTAGGAAAGATATCTGCACTCGTGACAAAAGTCATGGGTGCATTTTTTTTAATATAACTCGGTGAAGATGTCCTACCTCGTTGAAACGAATATGTCGATTTTTAGCTAAAGCTAAAAATTCCTTGAGATTTATTTTGTTATAATTATTTTTGGTTGCAATTGCAATTGATTTTTAGGATGTTATACTGTATAAATAGGGTATATAGAAATATATAGATTAAGAGCGATGATACTAATGGGAGGTATATTTGAATATGAATAGGTATTTTTCAGTTAATGATAAGATATATGAAATTGTAAAAAACAATCCAAAGGCAATTGATTTTTTGATTTCTAATGGATTTGAGCAGTTTTCAGAAAATGAAATTTTTGAAAAGATGTCAAAAAATGTAAGTCTTGCAATGGCGTTGAAGCTTAAGAAAATGAATGTAGAGCTTTATGAAGAGAAGCTAGTAACATTTCTAGAGAGTGAAAGTGTTAGCATAGACAAAGGTCTATTAGAACAAGTAAAGAAAAAGGCAGATATAAATATTGAAGGTGTACTACCTTGTCCGATAAGGATACCTCTACTTGAAGGTTTTGAAATGTGGTTAAAAGATAATAAAAATAAATTTGATTATTCAGTCGGTTACGAATTAAAATCAGCAAATATGGGGCTTGATTGGATAAAAGAGCAAGTAAAAACTGGAGATATTGATCAAATACCTGATGTTTTGATGTCTGCTGGATTTGATTTATTTTTTGATAAAGAGTTGATGGGACAGTATTTGGATAAAGATGTTTTTGAAGCTAGTACAGACGTTATGAATAAAGATTTTTGTAATGAGTATATTGATCTTAGAGACCCTCAAAAAAAATATTTAATAACAGGAGTTGTGCCTGCTGTTTTTTTAGTAAATACAAATGAACTTAAAGGTAGGGATATTCCAAAGACTTGGAGCGATATATTAAGCGAAGAGTTTGAAGACTCAGTTGCTGTTCCGATGGGAGATTTGGATTTATTTAATGCTCTCGTTGTGAGCTTGTACAAGGAATATGGAATGAATGGTATAACTAATCTAGCAAGGTCTTATATGAAGAGTCTTCATCCAGCACAGATGGTAAAAGCTAAGAGCACATCAAAGTCACAAAATCCAGCAGTGAGTATCATACCGTACTTTTTTACTCAAATGTTACAAGGTGAAGATCAGGTTGCAGTTTGGCCTGAAGATGGAGCAGTTATAAGTCCGATATTTATGATTGCCAAAAAGGAAAAAAAAGAAAAAACTCAACCGATAATTGATTTTTTTATGTCGCATGAAGTTGGAAAAGTTTTTTCTGCAAATGGAAAATTCCCATCTACAAATGTTGAGGTAGACAATGGGCTTACAGAAGATAAAAAGTTCAAATGGGTAGGATGGGAGTTTATTCAAAGTACTGATATAGGGGCACTTTTAAAGAAACTAGAAAGTAAATTTAACGAAGAAATTATGAGATAGAGTACAGAATTTAGAAAGGAAAATAAAATGAATTTAGTTGTTTTTTCAGGTCCTCCATCTTCAGGGAAGACGAGTGTAATAATTAAAACTATAGATGCTTTAAAACAAAGGGGAATAAATGTTGGAGTAGTGAAGTTTGATTGCCTTTATACTGACGATGATATCTTGTATGAAAAGGCAAATGTTCCAGTGAGAAAGGGGCTTTCAGGGGCTCTTTGTCCAGATCATTTCTTTGTATCTAATATTGAAGAGGTTGTTCAGTGGGGACGTGAAGAAAAGTTGGATCTTTTAAT